>JAOZKH010000203.1 GCA_029935405.1 Vallitaleaceae bacterium
TGCCCTTGTTTCGTTCCTCTATCATTGAAGTCATAGCTTCCATTCTCTATACAATTATAGGGATTATTGGAGCTTTTTACTTTAAATTTCTTTTAGATGATATATTGCCCTACGGTTTAGAGAAAACCTTACATGTTCTATCCATTGGAGCTATTGTTCTTATACTCTTTAATATTATCTTACAAGTATTTAGAAGTTACTTACTTCTTTACTTAAGTCAAAAACTTGATATTGATTTACTACTTGGTTATTATAACCATGTTATTAAGTTACCGATGAACTTTTTTGGTACACGAAAAACAGGAGAGATTGTTTCTCGTTTTCAAGATGCATCAAAAGTGAGAGAAGCTATATCTGGAGTGACTTTAACCTTGATGGTCGATACCTTAATGGTTGTCGTAGGTGGTGCTATCCTTTACAGTCAAAACTCGTATATGTTTGGTATTACTCTAATCATCGCTGTTTTATATTTTATCATTGTGTTTTCCTTTAACAAAATTTATCGTAAACAAACAAGAGAACAAATGGAAGATAACGCACAGTTAACATCGTATTTAGTAGAATCCTTAAATGGGATTCAAACCATTAAATCTTTTAACTCAGAGAAAAAGGTTAATCGAGAAACAGAAAGTAAATTTATTAAACTTCTTGGAAGCGTTTTTAAACTTGGTATAACAGGTAATATTCAAGGTGCTCTTCAAGGAATTTTGAATGGTGCAGGTGGTATTGCCATATTATGGATTGGTGCATGGCAAGTGATGAAAGGGAATTTGACCATTGGACAATTAGTAGCCTTTAATGCCTTATTAGCCTATTTCTTAGGGCCAATTAAGAATATAATTAATCTTCAACCGATGCTTCAAACAGCTATTGTTGCATCTGAGCGATTAGGAGAAATACTGGATTTAGAAGTTGAAAAAACAGAAGATGAAAGCAAAAAAATGGCATTAGAATCATTAAGAGGGACTATAAGCTTCAAGGATTTAAGTTTCCGATACGGAACAAGGAAGTTAGTTCTTGAAGATATTAATATAGAAATGAAACCAGGAGAAAAGATTGCTCTCGTAGGCGAGAGTGGATCTGGAAAAACAACATTAGTCAAACTTCTTCTAAATCTTTACCAATGGGAAAAAGGAGAAATATTAATTAATGAACATAATATTAAGGATATACAAATTGATACATTAAGGGATAAGATAGCCTATGTACCTCAAGAGACTTTTCTATTTAGTGGCTCGATTTATGACAATCTAATCCTTGGTGTTGAAAATGCTGATATGGAGCAAGTGGTGAAAGCCGCTAAGATGGCCAAAGCCCATGACTTTATTAATAAGCTACCTCTACGCTACAATACAAGGTTAGAAGAAAATGGGACGAATCTATCAGGTGGACAAAGACAGCGTTTATCTATTACAAGAGCTATTCTAAAAGATCCTGATATCCTTATACTTGATGAAGCGACCAGTAGTTTAGATTCTATTACAGAAAAGGCCATTGAGAGAACCATTGAGGAATATACTAAAGATCTTTCAACGATTATTATTGCTCATCGATTAAGCACCATTAGACGCTGTGACCGAATTTATGTCATGGAAGAAGGACGTATTATTGAATCAGGTAATCATAAAGAATTGATGTTGATTCAAGGGCGTTATTTTGAGATGTGGAAAGAACAGGGTATAGAATCAATGGAAGAGACTAAGGAATTAGTTGAACAAGTAGGTTAGGGGGAAATAGATATGAAAGAAGCTATATTGGATATAAGTGAAATAACCCATAGTCGTGAAATGTATAATGCAAAGCCAAGGCCTTTTGTTTCTGCATTTATCTATATTTTTGTATTCATTATTATTGGTGCTATTACGTATACATATTTTGGCTCAATCGATATTGTGGTCAAAGGTAGTGGAGTTGTAAGACCCAATGAGAATTTAAGTACCATAAGCTCTGGAATTAACGGAAACATAGAGAGCATGAATGTGTATGAGGGTAAAGAGGTTCAAGTAGGTGATGTGCTGTACATGATTAATCATGATTATCAAAGCGCGCAACTTGAAAGTCTTCAAGAACAACTTAGTGATGTCAGTATTCGATTAGAAGGTTTAGCTACCTTTAAAGTATCTATAGAACAAGATGAGGATTTGTTTAAATATGCATCCATATATCATAACAAGTATCTACAGTACTTAGCTACAATTGAATATACAGATTTTCAACTGACAGCCAATGAATTACAGTACCAACAAATGAGTGGAAGTAACTTAGTTGGTAGCCAGTTAATAGAATTAAAAAAACAAAGAAATGCACTAAATGAAATAAAAACACTAATTCAAGAAGGAACTGATATTGAAACTGTGGGGAGTGAAAATGAACGTTATCTCAGCTATATTTCAAATATGACAAAGTTAACTCAAGAGTATAATGAAGCAAACTTAGATCATGAACGTGGAACATCATTATATAATGAGAGTATTATTTCCTTAGCTGAGTTTGAATCATTTGAGAGTACGTTTAAAGGTGCTGAACTAAATATAGTTAGCTATGAAAGTAACTATATGGTAAACCTTGAGCAAGAGCTAAATAATATTAATTTAACTATAACATCAAAACAGATGGAGTATGATTCAGCAGTTATTGGTGGCTCACTTCTTGATAACGAATTATTACTAAATGAAGCAACACAACAAAAGCAAAAAATGGATACCATTGTTGGATTAGAAAGTGAAATAGAATCAGCAATCAAAGAAAAGATAGCTATTAAAAATAATATAGAGCTTATAGGGATTGATATAGAAAAATCTATTATAAAAGCACCTATTGCTGGAAAACTAAGTATATTATCAGAAGTTGCAATAGGTGATATCTTAATAGCTGGAACTAACTTAGTTTCTATTATTCCACCTAATGAAGATAAGTATAAAGTTCAGATTATGATTGCAAATAAAGACGTGGCAGATATCCATGTGGGAGATAAGATTAAGTTTAATTTTCAAGCTCTTCCCCATAAAGATTATGGATATTTAACGGGAATAGTAACTAATATTAGTACAGATATTAAGAGTAATTCACAAGTAAGTGGCTTCTATTTAGTAGAAGCAAAACTCGATTCTAACGAAGTTGCTAATTCTGAAAATGAAATAAAAGCAATAAAAATGGGAATGACTAGTGAAGCACATATTGTTACTGAGCAGAAACAAATTTTGAAGTGGTTGTTAGAGAAGATTGATTTGTTAGACTAGAGCACTAATTAATGACAATGATACTTAATTGGTATTTGATGAAATGGAATTTATGTATTTCATGAATTAATTTTTATCTCTTCTGCTTCTGATATTAAAATGATATTAAAAAAATCAACAACCTAAGATAATATGAAAAAACCAGCCATAAATGGTATAAAAAGCAATAACGGACTAAACAAATAAGTTTAATAAACGATGCAACTTATCGAGTGGGAATAGTCGCAAATGTATTTAATGGAGTCGTAGTTATTACTA
>JAOZKH010000204.1 GCA_029935405.1 Vallitaleaceae bacterium
AAATAGTATAGTCTCTTTTGCTTATTTTATCATAAATAAGGAAAAGTTGACAAGGAAAGATGTTTAGAATATAATAATGAATATACATTCATTTATGTTCGTAAGAGGAGGTGCTTATGGCTCAATTTTTAAAAGAAGAAATTAAGAAAAAAATAAAACAAAGTGCAATTGAAGTCTTCACAAAAAGGGGTTACAAAGGTACTTCGATAAAGGCAATAGCTGATAATGCTAATGTATCAGTAGGTAATGTTTATAGATATTATAAAAACAAAGAAGAATTATATGAAGCAGTGATTAGTGGTGTGTATAATGGCGTGCAAAATTTATTAACTGAAGATTTAGAGTTTCAGGATTACAAAAACCCATTTTCTAATGTGGAAATTGGAAATTATAGGGAGAAGATGTATATCCCATTAAATAAATTTATTGAATTGTATAAAAGTGAGCATGATATATTTGTTATGATCTTAAACGGTGAAAAAAATAGCCACTATGAGAAAACAATATTAAAATTCATTGATATACTTAAAGAGTTTTTCTATAAATTTAGAGATGGTGATAGTAATAAGAATAATTTATCAAATATCGAAATAAGTGCATTAACAAATGCCATTGTTTTTGGTACGATTGATTTATTAAATCATTTAAGTGATGAAGAAATTAATCTACAGCTAATGGAATTTATTACAGATCTTATAGAGGGATATTTTTATGCTAAACATGCTAGGGAGGAGCGTTTATGAAAATAAAGATTATCATAGCAGTTGTAGTTATTGCTATTTTAGGTTTTACAGGATTAAAAGTTTTTGATGTTATTAACAAAGACTATGTACCTGAAGTGAAAGTAGCAATACCTATTCAAATAGTAAAAATCAAAGAAAGTGAATTAGGAGAAAAACTCACTTATCAAGGGAGAATAACTCCTGAAACCATAGAAATAATTAGCTTTAAATCTAATGCAAGATTAGCTGAATTTAACGGTGTAATTGGTGAAGTGGTGAAGGAAGGGACTTTATTAGCAGGGCTAGATATTAGTGATATGGAATTATCATTAGAAGCAGCTGACAATCAAGTATATGCAGCAAGTGCAAATTATAATAGAGCATCAAAAGGAGCTAGAGCTGAGGATATTGAACTAGCTTCGATTAATGTGTCAAAAGCCAATGAAGCAGTAGAATATTTAACAAATCAGGTAACTAAGATAACAACATTATTTAATGAAGGTATTGTGAGTAAAAGTGAATTAGATAAAATCATTCTAGAACTTGAACTTGCAAGTAAAGATCATGATCTAGCAATTAAAAATTTTGAAAAAGCAAGTAATGGTACGGAAATTGAAGTGATTCAGGCAGCAGAAGCACAGCTAGCATTAGCTAGAATCAATCGTGAAGCTATGCAGTCTTTAATTGATGATGCTAGTTATAGCATGAAAGCAGATTATATACTTTTAGATCAAATGTATGAAGTGGGAGAACTAGTACCAGCAGGATACCCTATTGCAATTATTAGAAGTATAGAAGAAACAGTTGTGGTGGGAGTTTCAAGTAGAGATTTAAAAAATGTATATAAAAACCAACAGGTCATTGTTCAATCAGAGGAAGTTATTATTAATGGTTTTGTTCAACGAGTTTCAGAAATACCAGACGAAAAACATTTTTTATATGAAGTAGAAATTGCTTTAGAAGAATCTATGTTTAAAATCGGGGAAATAGTTAATTGTCAGCTTGTGATTGGTTCTAGAAAGGTTATTATGATTCCTATTTCTGCAATCATGAATGATGGAATTGATTATGTATATATTAATGAAAATGGAATTGCAACAACAAAAAAAGTAAATATAATTGAAGTTGTTGAAGGTGAAGCGGTTGTAACAGGACTAAATATATATGATGAATTAATTGTCAGTAATCTGAATAGAATTCATGAGCAAAGTAAAGTGACTGTGGAAGAGTAGGTGTGTGATGATAGGATATGCTATTAAAAATAAAAAAATCGTGTTTTATATGTTATTTATTATTTTTATTGGAGGTATGTATAGTTATATTTCAATGCCTAAACAAGAAGCACCTGACCTTACGGCGCCTGTAGCAATGATTACTGCAATATATCCAGGAGCTTCTAAGGGTAATGTTGATAAATTTGTGACAACAAAAATAGAACAAGAGCTAATGAATATGGAAGACTTTGATTATTGTAATTCTTATACATATAATAGTATAGTAACTATTGTTGTTTTTATGAAATACGGTTCTGATACTGATAAAACATGGACTAAGCTTCGAAGAAATCTTGGTGATCTTCAAGAGGAATTACCTGAAGAAGTTATGCAATTAATTATAGATACAAATCTTGTCAAAACTGCAGGAATAATTATATCTTTAACTGGAGAAGGATATGATTATGATGAATTAAGTTTTTATGGTCGAAGTATAAGTAAAGAATTAAGGGCGGTTGAAGGTATTACGAAGTTTGAAATGATTGGTGAAGTTGGTAAAGAAGTTAAGATAAAAATCGATTCAGAAGAAATGAATCGTCTAAATATTTCTTATGAAGAATTATCAAGACTTTTAAAGGCTCAGAATTTAGAAATTCCATCAGGTGCTATTATAACTGAAAATGAAGATATTCCACTAAGGATAAAAGGTTCTTTTACTGAGCTTAAAGATATAGAAAATATAATTATAGATGTTTCAGAAGATAATTATTCTGTACTTAAACTAAAAGATATTGGAAAAATAAGCTTCGAAGAGGAAACGGCGGCAACAATATTTCTTAGAGATAGTAAGGAAGCGGTATTGCTGATTGGATACTTTGAAAATGATAAAAATGTACTTGATATTGGTAAAGATGTTAGAGAAACAATAAATGATGTTAGAAAAGAATTGCCATCTAATCTTTTATTTGAAGAAGTAATATTTCAGCCTGCTGAAGTAGAACGATCAATTAATAATTTTCTTAAGAATTTATTAATGGGAATTGGCCTTGTTATCATTGTTGTGTTTATTGGAATGGGTCTTAGGAATGCGGTTATTGTTTCTTTTGCAATTCCAACTTCAATATTAGCAACTCTGTTGATGATGCCTATGTTTAATGTTAAGATTCACGCAATTTCTATTGCTGCATTTATAGTTGCTTTAGGAATGTTAGTAGATAATGCAATTGTTGTTAGTGATTCTATTCAAAATAAGATTGATGAAGGTATGGAACAATTTGATGCTTGTGTTAAAGGTACAAGAGAAGTTATTATTTCAATATTAACTTCTACACTTACTACAGTAGCAGCTTTTTCACCACTGATTATGTTAAGTTCAATAGCAGGAGATTATATACAGTCTTTACCTCAAGTGGTAATTATGGCGCTAATAGCTTCTTTTGGCTTTGCCTTTTTGGTCACTCCAAGTTTAGCCTTTGTGTTTTTTAAGAAAAAAAATACACATGAGAAGAAAAAACAGAAAT
>JAOZKH010000010.1:0-1831 GCA_029935405.1 Vallitaleaceae bacterium
TTAATGATAGTGCATCATCTACTGATAAAGGTTTGCTAAACCAATATCCTTGAATAATCTCACACTTACAATTTCTAAGATAATCAATCTGCAGTTGTTCTTCTACACCCTCTGCAACCACTCTAAACCCTAAACGATGAGCTATGTCAATAATAGAACTTGTAAAGAAGTGTTCTTCTCCTTCAAGGATAATATCATCAATAAAAGTTTTATCTATCTTAAGTGTTGAAATCGGTAACTTTTTCAAATATGTCAAAGATGAATATCCTGTTCCAAAGTCATCTAGTGCAATATCAATTCCCATCTCTGTCAACAATTTCAAATGCTGATTAATCACATCAAAGGACTCAATCATAACTGATTCTGTAATCTCAAATTCTAAAGATGATGCATCGATCTCATATTCGTTTAATATTTGTTGTATCTGTTTAACAAAATCGCTTCTAAGTAGTTGAATAACTGATATATTAACCGATATTTTAATACTACTATCTTCTATGTCTATACGTTTAACAAATTGTGCTGCTTCTTTGATAATCCAATATCCTAACTCTACTATAATTCCTGTTGACTCAGCAAGTGGGATAAATATATTAGGCGGTACAAATCCTAATGTTTCATTTGACCATCTAAGTAACGCCTCATATCCAACCACTTCTTTAGTTATATAATTATATTGTGGTTGATATACAAGTTTAAATTCATCCTTTTGTAAAGCTTGTCTAAGTTCATTAGTTAGTTTTATCTTATCCGTCATTTCTTTATTCATCAAAATATCAAAACGGCTAGCTTTTGCTTTGCCACTTTCTTTCATTTTGTACATTGCAATATCTGCACGAATTAATAAATCATCATAGTTATCTCCATCATCAGGATAAACTACATAACCCATACTTGCACTAACGTTAACTTCTTGATCACTAATATATACAGTTTCTTCAAACAAAGAAAGTAATCCACTAATAAAGGTATCGTAATCAAAATCATCCTCTATAGATTTCAAACATACAAATTCATCACCACCAACACGCCCCATTGTTCCTTGTCCATCTAGAAACACCTTACATCTTTTTGATAAGTCAGACAATAAAATATCACCAACCATATGACCATGAGTAGTATTAATATAATTAAAGTTATCAAGATCAATAAAAACCAACAAAACTTTTGTATGATCTATAGCTGATTGCTCCATTAACTCAGTAGAATGTTTTTCCGTTTGTAAGCGATTAGGTAAATCCGTCAAATGATCATTATAGGCTAAATAGTAAGTTCGTTCTTGTTCTTCCATTAACTCCAAATGTTTTGTTTTTTGCTCTAATTCAGCTTTACGACGACCTACTATATTAACAACTAAAATAAGTATAAATAGTAATAAAACAATTACTATTAAACTAACTATAATAATTTCTCTAATATATGTCTCAAATACCGATTCAATGCGATTAATAACAATGCTACCTTCCGGCAAATCTCTAACATCAATATCATTAGCTTTCATATAATTATAATCAAAGCCTAAATACGTTGTTTTTTCTTTACCTATTTCTATTGCATTAATATCCTCACCATTTAGGATGCGTTTTGCAAGTTTTGCTCCAACTTCTCCTTGAATCGTTCCACTAATAAGACTTCCACCAACAATGCCATCACCTAACAAGTATTCATAGGTTGTGTACATTGGAATATCAATAACTTCTGCAAGTTTTTCAATTGCACTTATTCCTGTTATGAGTTCTCCTGTACCGTCTCTGCTATAGGTACCAATAAACACAGCACTATTTTCTTTAAAACTAAATTCATTGTCTTTATTATCATCTTCTTCATCTTC
>JAOZKH010000010.1:1931-6854 GCA_029935405.1 Vallitaleaceae bacterium
TCTTCATCTTCTTCATCCGTATTTGATAATAGCTCAATAACTTCTTGAAAACTTAATTCATACAACTCATCGTAAGTAATGCCTTTTCCCACTTGTTCTATCGCTTCTGCTACTTGCTTTGAAACACCTTGTCCGCTAGTAGTTGACTCTATGACTATATATATATGTTCTAAATCAGGATGTATAGTCATAATGGCCTCTATCGTGCCCTCAGCATCTATATCTTCATAGACTCCTGTTATATTGTCAACACCCTTCATTCTCTTTTTAGCTGATTCTTCAAAAACCGCCGTAAAAACAATCGGAATATCACCAAAAATTTCCTCCCGATAATCGATTGCAAACTGCATGCCAATATCATCAGTTGCAATTATAATATCTATATTTTCTTGGCTATATCTATACTTCATCAATTCATATTGGCGCATAAGATGCTCTTCGTTTGGATAACGTTTCCAGTCTAAGTATTCTACATGAATAACAGTTTTGTCACACTCTGCTTTAAAGCTCTCAACAATGGCTTTTGTCTGGTTGTCTGTCCAATCTAAGCCTTCATGATAAGCATTGATTACAAGAACATGTTTATAACCATCATCTAAACTAGCATCTTCATCTTCTTTAGCATGAATTATGCCTACTTGACTCAAACTTATAGTAATAATCAAAAGAATTATCCAGCTATATTGTATTTTCGTCATTATTTTTCTCATATTTCTACCTCTGTCATGTTACAATAATGTCACTTTTGGAACTACTATATTTTCTTTTATCCCATATATCTATATTTTATCATAATATTTCTACATTAGTCAAAAGTATAATCCATATCTATTTCAACTTCATATTCAATGTCATCAAGATAAATATAGTGAGCTTTTATTGTAGCCGAAAAACTATTATCATCTAATAATAATTCTTGGGTTTGTGTTCCTTCTTTCGAATTACTTACTTCAGATAATTCAAATGTATAAGGTCCATTATTAAATGCATGATACAAATTACTTTCATCAAGAGAGCCATTAATAACCATCATTTGATCCATAATATCACTCATATCGTCAAATTCACTCATAAAAGCCTCTGGATCTTTAGGAAGTGAATCTAATGCTGATGTAATAGCATCAGGATCATAATTTGGATTTCTAAACCAGATAGGTAAAGGCTCAAAAGTTATTTGAGTTTCCCCTGATTCATTTGAACTAACTAGTTTGCCATCGCTGTCTCTTTCTTTTTTTAATAAAGTATAATTTATCCAAGTATCTGATACAAGACCTGGTGGCATGGTTGGATAGATATGAAATGTGCCAGAATCAATAATCTCTTTCATTCTTTGTAATCTATTTCTATCAGCGAAGAAAATATCTGCAATAGATCCCATGTCACCTAATCCAGCTAATTCGTCCTTTGCTTCTTCTTGAGCTTCTGTTACTTCATCAAGCAAGCCATCTAATCCATCAATTCCACTCAAATCAACACCACCTAAGTCTAGACCATCTGTCAAACCATCTAATAAGTTACCTGAAGTTCCACCTGGCGTGCCTGTACCACCAAATAATGTATCCATATCAAAGCTCAAAATATTATTTGGTAGTTGATCCGAGCTAACATCTCCATCTTTATACGTATAAGTACCATTGTAATTATACTTTCTACTATCACCTTCAATATGTTCGATCAAAGCATTCCCACTTAAAATAGCTTGAAAATCCTTAACATAATATATATCACCAAGAATCAAACTTACTATTGCATCTTCCTCGTTTGAAGAACTTTCCATTACTAGAAGTTCTATATTCTCCGTGATATCAAGAGTGAAGTTAGCCGTATCATTAATAACACCACTATCATCCTCATGATAATTTTTAGTTTTGGTTATTTCTACGTGAATCATGCCTTCCCCTATAATTCTATTTTGAACATCTAAGGAATATTTATGTGTTACTTCTTCCGTATTATAGCTAAAGAATAATAGCATTAAATTACTTGCAGGTGTACCCTTAAGATCAAAATGAGTAGCAAAGCTATCATATTCTCCACTTAATGCCAACCTCCAAGTTTCTTCTTCTTCAATAAAGACAGTTAAACCTGTGTGTTTGTGATTTTCTTCAGCGCTAAGATTACTCAATATATCAATAATTGCATTAGGATTGTCTTCAAGTGAAATCATAACAGGATAATAACCTGGCGCGTTAAGAATTCTTTCACTCATTGCTGTTAACTCAGGTTTTTCGCTTATTTCTTCGATAGATTCTATCTCATAAATCGACTCTTCTATCGAACCAGAAAAGTAAGGCGCTTCAAGTGGTATATCAAGACTTGAATTGGCAACATCAGCAAACAACACTTGACCAAATCTTGCCATCATATTATGTAGTTCTTCCTCTGTATCAACTGCAAATGCTAGTGCTTCTACCATTGAAGTAGAAGAAAGACCATTATTTAGATAGTTTTTAACAAAGTCACTGTTACCATATTGATCAACCATCATATAAGGTAATTGATACCAAGACTTCATTTCCTCTGGTGTCAGAATATCTTCATCCATAAATAGTAAACTTTCGTATATTGGGTCGTCAAAGAGATTAGGATACTCAAGGTCACCATCAAGATGTTTAACAGCCCATATAGCTGTTGATTCCATCAAGAAGTTTTCTAGTTTTGACTCTCTCATATATCCCATTTCGTATTGATAGGCATGAAACAATTCATGACACAAAGAACCTTTTAGTGTGTCATAATCAGCAGTTGAATTAAGATGTATAAAGAACGTTTCAGTTATACCGTCAAGATCTGGAATATATCTTAAAAAAGAATAAGAAGCTATAGCATCAATCATAGGATATGTAGTTATAACAATTTTATACTTACTTTGTAAAATATCAACTGGCAAACCTAACAAGTCATGATTTTCTAAATAGATATTTTGAATATTTAATTCTAGAGTTTCGTCTAGTTCTACGTCAACTAAAGGATGTGTCAAATATGCCCTATCCATAATTTTCTTTGGATAAAGTGGCTCATTATCCTCTGCATGAACCGTTAAAGAAAAAGGCAATGATATAGATGATGTAGCATCTTCTGGCCACTCTATAGCAGACATCTTATCTACCAAAGCTTTGCCTTTTTCATCAAGTTCATCATAATTATTAACCATCCACTGTGCAGCAGATGATAAATCAAGGTGTTCATCTGCTCGCATAACAATATCTTGATTTCCACTTAGTTCTGTAGGCTCAATAGCTAATTGCATAAGTGTTGTATTATAATCAGATATTTCAATATTTCCCTCATTAAGGGCAGCATTAAGGGCTTCATAGGTGGATTCTGTTTCATTGTCACCTTCAGTTATTATTTGATGTTTAACAACAGGTTCAGTCGCTGACCCATTGGTTGTTGAACCACCTGTCGCTGAACTAGTGGTCGTCTCTTCTTGATTTGCCGTTTCAACTGTACTATCAGCATCGTTTTGCTCTTCTTTTTTACAACTACTTATAATAAGCAACATTGTAAGTAACATAAGCGTTCCTATAATACTCTTCTTCAACATAATACACCTCTTCGCCTCTCTTATTATCTAATTACTTGGTTAACAGATTAATTACTCTATTTTTTCATTTATCTATTTTATCTTTGCGCTTCAAATTCTCTCAATAATTCAACAAATAATTTTGGAATTTTGGCCATATTTTCAATTGTCTCAACAAATGAAATGCGAAATTGTGTACTGCCTGGATTAAACTCACCTTCGTTAGCATTATAGAAACCATTCATAGGTGCTACTAATAATGTAGTTGTTATTCCATCTATTAAAACAGAACCTTTTTGAGCACAATATAACACAAAGTCTATTGAATCAAACCCTGGTTTAACAACGTTTCTTACATCAATAACTGAATAAATAGAAGCATCAGGACTTGATACTATTAAATTTGGCTCAAGCTCTTTTAATCCATTATATACCATTAAAATTTGCTCTTTATAATATTCTTTAAGCGTAACACACCACTTAGTTATTTGCTCTTTGCTTTCATGGGCTAATGCACCAAAAATATATTGCCCAATTACATTTGCACAAAGATTTGCAGTATATTCAGCAATGGAGCGATTATTGAACTTAGCATTATCCGTAATAACTGCACCTATCCTTAAACCACAAGCATTCCAAACTTTTGAAGCAGTTTCAATACTAATTCTTCTTCCTTCAATACCTGGTACTTCTCTATCTGTAATTCCCCAAATACTAACGAGTTCATTGTCTTCTTTATAATACAATTCACGATATGCTTCATCACTTACCATCCACATATCATACTTTACACATAACTGAGCTAATTCTACTAAAGTTTCGCGATCATACAATTGTCCTGTAGGATTGTCATAAGGAATTACAAGTAAAGCTCCTGGATTATGTTCTTTAATAGTATCTTCGATTTTACCTATTTCTGGCAAATCAAAAGATCCACTTTCACTTAACTTACGCTTAATAGTAACAGTTTTCCTGCCTACTCGTTCAGCAAAAGAACTATAGTTTGTATACGCTGGATCTATCATCATTAAAGGTTTTTCATCAGATCCGGCAGGTCCACAAAGACCAACTAACAATAGTTCCATACCAGCAGAACCACCATCAGTTATTTGTACATATAACTTACTAGTATCAAAACCTTCACAATTAAGAATATTTATAAATGCATTTTGACATTCCTTAGTCCCGGCTGTACTTGAATATCTAACTACTCCATTAACAAAAGGGCTTTCTGGTGCATTTAGATTAAACATTCTTTCTTGCATCGCAGGATTAGTAGGTAATGATACATTACCGATACCAACATTTATTACGGCTTCAGGTTTATCTTCACGTTCATCATACTTTATTTGAGCTAATCTAACTGCAGAAGGTTTTCTTGATTCAAAATGTGTAGA
>JAOZKH010000010.1:6954-22403 GCA_029935405.1 Vallitaleaceae bacterium
ATTTTTACTGTTTTTTTTCGATTATTGATTAAGGTGTCAAAACTAAGTTTCTCTAATTGTCTTCTTTCTTATTTAGTTCACTTACGCCTCTAACAAAGTCACTTATCGTTCCATATTGTATATCAAATTCACCTATAAGTGTGCTTTTGTCATATACTTGGTAATTAAAGTTAAGTATCGCTCCATCATCCGCTGTAATAGACCACTTCAATTCATCGCCATCAAGAGATGCTATAGTTTCATACTCATATATTCCATCTGTTTCTATTGTTATTAGCGCTTTATAGTTTTGTGCATTTTTTTCACTTAATATGATTTTTATCGGCATAGGAATTTCTAATTCCTCATTAACTTCAATGCTACCCTTAGCGATATCTTGAATTTCTTCATCCGTTAAATCCTGACCAAACATTTTAGAAAAACCCCAGGTAATACCTTTTGCTATCTGTAAAGCCATTTCTTCCGCATAATTCATAGCTTTATCGTATTCAGTTATTTGAAATTCACCTTCCCATGTTCCTGATAAATCAATTTCTCCAAATATTAGTTTTGTCTTGATACAGTCACTATATGTGAAATCACGTATTGGATTATCATTATCATCATAACCAATTACCCTGTCTCTATATAATGCAAAGCTTAGAATAGTCATTCCTTCCTCTAAAAATATATATCTGATATTTTCTTTATTAAATTCAGACGTATATACAGGCGTTGTACCATTATTCATAAACTGTTCAAATTTTGATTTATTTCTAAAACTATCACCTCGTCGTATTTCCACAATCACATAAGGTTTTTCATTCCAGTCTGGTAACATCGAATCATCCTCAACACTGTCTATAAATCCATTAAGTTCCAAATATTCTAATGCCATGCTTTTGTAATTAAGCATATCTTCCGGATCTAAATTAACTGTTGCAATATCAGATTCTAGACGTATCTCACCTTCATCAGGTACCCATATATATGCATATGGATTTGAATAATCATTGTCACCTATTTCAGAATTTAACGGTTCATCTTCTAATTGTGTAAATAATTCATGCATTTTCTCTTTTGAAAATAAACTTGTCGTTCCCATTAATCCAAAGGAATTATACGGAATCACGGTGCCTCCAGCAATACTAGCAGTGCCATATGTACCAAACTTAGTACCATCAAAGGGAATCTTTAAGTCCGTTTTAGTTGGATAATTCGGATCACAAACATATATACCTGTTTTGTCAATTGCATAGGCAACAATAACATGCCCTGCCTTTAAAGATACTTTATTGTTAACCGTAGTGCGATTAAATAATCCTACCGGCTGCGGTGCTCCATCACTTAATAGAAAGGCATAAGCGAAATGATAATAAATAGTCTTATCACTAATTATTTTTGCTTTATGATAGACCGCATCACATAATACGTCAAACCTCTTCCAATCAATATTTTTCTGAACTGTACCTACTAAACGTATGCCCATTGAATCATCTTTCCAAAAACTTGGAGTTGCAGGACCATGATTATTATCAAACAAACCATATAAACTAGGTTCTCCCTGACTTTTATAATATAAATAATAGTGAATTGATGATAGTGACATACCTGCACAAGCTCCACCTGTTGCCGCCTCAGAACCATAATTAGTAAAACTCCAATTATCAACCATTGGTTTATATCCCGAGTTAATATCTACAGTACCAATATATTCTTCCAATAGTGCTTTTTTCAAAGATGTTACAACTAGTTCTGAAAAATGTCTAACACCTAGAATCATTTCTCCGTCATTATGAGAAAGCATTGGTATAGGTTCAAGCGTACCGTCTTCATTATAATAAAGTGCCATAGCGAATTCATCATCTGGTATATCAACAGGAATGGTTACCATCATATATTCATTTGAAAACTCTCCACCATTATCTATATGAATAACTGGTAAAACTGGGTTAAAATATTCACCATAATTATGTTCTTTAATCTTTCTAGTTGATACTTCAAACTCCATTGTATTATCATAGGCACCTTCAGGTACTTCGATTGTAAAACCATCAATTTCAGAATTTGTATCATCAACAATAATACTTCCACCGTTTTTGCCGATGATTTCATTAGCTACAACTTCTATTTTACTTAGGTCCATCATTTCTTCTTTGTTTTTAGCACCTGCAAGCAAAACAATAATAACAACTATAAGAATAATAAATATTCCTAAAGTAATAAGGCATCCTTTTAAACATCCCTTTTTCTTAGCAACTTGCGGCCTAGTGGCTTGTTGCCCAGTAGCTTGTGGCCTAGTAGCTTGTTGTCCATTGTTTTGTACTGCCACCTCAAAGCCTAACTCTTTAATTGTGTTTGCTTTTACCCAATCCCCTATTTCCTCATGATAAATTATGGAGAAGGCATTAATATTATTAGTTTTTTTCATATCAAGCATTTGTTCCCACGTATATGGACCATATGTTTGTTCGTTAACTTTTACATACCAATTAGTTTCCATAATTCCTCCGATTCACTACTATTTATCTTTCAAATCAATTCCACCTTTAATTATACTTTATTTTCAAATATTCATCAATTTATTCTCGTCTTGTAACAAAGATATTTCTCCATAATAAATTATAACACACTAATTGTGTCATTCAATTAGTGTGTTACAAAAGTAACTTTCTTTAGTTATATTATGCTGAATTTAAGATTTTTGTTGAATACCATAGTAAAACAAATCATAATAATGATTGATATACGATGCTAGTTTTCTATCCATTTTAGCTTCGTTTATAGATTGTAATGCGGATTCAACACCATTTCTCTTGATTTTTTCCTTGAAATCGATGAATTTTGTATCATTTTTATCTTTAAAAAGTAATGCACATGCTATTCCCATTGAAATAAATACTGGACTAACACCTTCTCTAATACAATAATTTCCAGCACCAATAAGTCTATCATCTACTAATAATTTTCTTAATGGATCAGCTCCAACTCTTTCTATTGTATCCCCTAAATATGGATTTTCAAATCTACTGATTAGATCATCTATATGTTTTTGCAACTCAGTTATTGATGTATTATAGTGTTTTGATAATCCTTCTGCGACTTCGTTCATTGCTCCAACAACCATTTTCCTTATTATAGGATCCTTAACTGCCTCACTTATTAATTCATAGTTATAAAGTTGCCCCATATATGCAACCATGGCATGTCCCATATTATGTATGTATAGTTTTTTTTCTACATAATATTTAAAAGGCGTATATAATATTGCTCCCACTAACTTAGGTATATCACCTTTAAAAGCCTTCTTATCTAATGGTATTTGATCGTATGGTTCCACCCATATACATAAAGGATTTTCTTTCTGTCTTTCCTTTGTCATAACTGGAACCATTCTTCCGATAGATGTTTCAACTAAACCAACATTGTTTTTAAATAATCCTAGATTTTCATGTGATATATGAGTTTTTATAAGCTTTTCCATGATACTTCCAGCATTCATTAAATTTTCACAGAGCAATATGTTTAACGGTTCTTTCACATTCTCTTGCCATCTTAATTCTAAACCTATTGCTATGGGTTCAGCTATCCATTTAAGTATATTTGCTCCCACTGCAGTAGCCATAATATCTGCATCTGCAATTACTCTACTTACAGCTTTTGTATCTTTTCCGTCTACTGCTGATACATTTTCAACCCATTCATTTACAAGCTCATCTTCTGATGCTATAACAATGGGGTATCCATTTTGTTCATTTAAGCTAGTGATAACTGCAGGATTTACATCAATAAATACAACCTCATAGCCTGATTTATGAAACATTTGTCCTATAAATCCTCTTCCGATATTTCCAGCGCCATACATAACCGCTTTTTTCATTAATTTCCTACTTTCCTTCTATTATATATACCATATTTCCAAATACGCTTTTACAACTTTTTTCATCTCATTATATATAATATTCTGACGATATTCTGTTGTAAAGAAGTCTAAGTTTGCTCTCTCTTCTGTCTTGCAATCTGAATTTAACATTTCTAATTCAACAAGTTCATCAACTGCCTTAGCACCACCAATTTTTGATGCATTTTTAACCATTTCTTTAAGTAACTCAGGTGATGAATCCCGTTCTAGTGCGGTCCAGATATTAACTTTACATACACCATCTTCAATAAGTTTATCAATTTGACTCCTTGGTACTGATGAGGTTCCATGCAAGCAAATATTAACACCAATTTCTCCTTTTATTTTTCTAGCATAACTTCCATAATACTTAAGATCTCTAGCACTCGCTCTATGTTCAGTACCAAGATTAGCTACGATAATATCTACACCTGTTTCATCAAAGTATTTTTTTGCTTTTTCTGCAGTTGTTAATTCACTTTTTTCTGCTCCTGAAGCATCAACAATTTCATCACATGCACCTTCTACCACAATAATCTGTCCTTTATTCTTTACAAATTCTTTAGTTCTTTTAATATTTTCTTCAAAAGATAACTTTGAAGCATCGAACATAATTGATGAAAATTTAGACATATCCCAGTCTAGTAATTCCTTATCATCATCAAACTGTATATGATCTAAGTGAATCATTACTCGTAAATTCTCGTAAGGAGTACCTTTTTCTGTTAGTATTTTAAGATCCTGAATAAATAGTTTAAGTCCAATATCCCATCGTCTAGTATGTGTGTAATATGCCGCTTGTGTTCTATGATCATATTGACATGTTATAGCAATTATAATTGGCAAATTACTAATACCACAACTGTCTCCGTATTCCTTTGTCGCTGCTAAAATCGCTTCTGTAGTTGTAAGGTTTTCACTACAAAAACAAGGTAATACCCATTTGTTTTCTTTTGCCTCTTTATAAATTTCTAGTACTTTATCTCTATTTGTAATTATTCCCATATTAAATACCATTCTTTCTATTTATTTTTAAAATTAAAGAATTACGACTCTCACTTCTTTTAGTAGAAAGTTATAAAATTATTTATCGGTTAATTTTTTCCATTCTTCCTTGTTTTCAATTATCGAGAATTTAACTTTGAAATTTTTCTCCTCATTTGGAAGTATATATTTTAACTTATCTTCTTCTCGCATAATATTTCGTCCGTCTGGATGACAATTTCCAGGTTCTAACCCAAGGGCGTAATCCTTTACTCCTAACATTTTCCACTGAACAAAGTAATCTAGTATAGTGGCGTCATATTGAATCACAAGACCTTTATCAATATCACTGTTAAATATCATTGCAAGTCCCTCTTTATTAAACGTGTGATAATAACACATTTCTTCATAATTAGCTTGTGGTTCATCCATTTTATTCCACTCTTTAATACCTGTTTCTGCATACTTATTTCTTGGAGTTACTCTAGTTGAAGGTATGTACAATTCTGCTTTTTCAGATAATAGTGGATATCCTATATTAATATGATATAACAACATTAATGGACTCTTTGAATCACCGATATTTTTCACAGTATCACTAATTTCTATAGTATTCGTCTTTTTTGAACACTTAATTACACGATTTAACATTAACTTATCTGTGAAAATTCCACCATGATTTATCGTTGCGTGTATATTTATTTCATCTGCGTTCATCGTTGAATAAATATTATCTGCAGGTATATTACTCACTCGTCCATGTAACGGTAATTCTTCACCTTCATCTATACACGGGTTTCCTACTGCTGTTAAGCCACATGTAGTAAGAAAGCCTGCTGTAAATGATTTTAAAAACCCTGCCTCTTTATCATCATAATAAGATGGTGCAACATATCCATTGGCAGAAAAGAATCCAAAATTATACCCTTTATATGACAATCTTGAAATATCCGCTCCTCTATCTGCCGTAATAGTAAATTCTAATCCTTTTCCGTTTTTTACTTGAAATAAGCGCATTCCATCGCCTTTGCCGCCTATTAGTCTATGTTCTTCAACGCCTAACACTTGTGAATCATGACCAATATATTTATTATTTGAATTATTCATTTTTCTTACCTACTATCCTTTTAAATTCATAAGATCATACCCAAGGTAGTTTACAAATGCTTCTTCAAGCACCTTAGTCATATGTCCTACTCCTATTGCTGTATGATGTCTATAACCATTTCTTCCAAGTTTAATTAATTTCCTTTGAAGATCATCAATCAAAGCAACGCCTCCACATCCAAAAAATTCTTTTTCAATATTATCTTCTGTGAATTTACCCTCATCAACATAAAAAGTAAGCTTTCCATCTTCTGTTTTACAATTTGAATAGGTCATTGGGAACGATCTGATGTCGCCTTCGTTACTACCCCATCCTGAGTTTGGATTTTCTTTTGCAAACATTTTATGATCTGTTACCGTTCCTTTTGCTTTCATTAATTTTTGTGCGACTGGTCCACAATGGAACAATATAACTTTATTAGGATCATCTCCATAATTATTATTCCAATCAAGGCAAGCTGTTGGTTCTTCTGATGCTAATTGCATTGAGTACATATTGATAGCTGAACATAAATCAATTTCACATGATGCAACAAATTTTCTATCATTCAATTCACTAAGTAATACACATGGAGCGATACCTAATATTGATTGCATTTCAGTCCAACATCTAATAGTTAATGCATCTAAATCATTTTCCTTAATATATTCATCTAATACTACACCCGCTTTTGCAATTGTATTAATTTTCTCTTCGGGAACAAACTCAAAATTTGTGTAATTAATCAATTTATTGATTTTACTTTGAACTGCTAATTCTTCTGTCGACTTATTTTGGACTCTAAAAATAAATTCAGATAAATCAAAAGTTTCTACTGTTATTCCATATTTTTGCAAAGTAATCTCATCAAAACGTACAGTTTTGAATTTTGTAGTTCTTGCACCTATTGCACCTACTGTGAATTTTTTCATACCATTAACAACTCTACAAATTGCAGAAAATTCTTGTAAGTTCCCAGCAAAGGCTTCACTTGCTGGGTGAACCACATGAGGTTCTAATACTGTGAATTTTAGATTATATTGTCCAAACACATCTTCTATACTAAACTTTCCACAATAAGCATCTCTTCGATGTTCAAAATCCATTTTGCCTATTTCATCCGGATACGCCTGAATTAAAATCGGTACTCCACATTCTTCTAATGCAGCAATTGCACCATTTTCATCTCCAAAATTCGGCAAACAAATAATTACTCCACTATAATTTCCTTCTTCTCCTTTAAGCCATTTTGCATATTTCTTTCCATCTTCACGAGACTCAACGGCTCCGTACTTTGTCAATTCTATATCTGGAATAATATAGTCATGACCACTAGTTAATACGGCTTTGATCATCTCTTCTCTAGCTGTTTCAATTAAAGACTCTGGGAAAAATCCTCTATTACCAAAATATAATGCAAATACTTGCTTATCCATATTATTTTCTCCTTTTTTATCATGTTTTTCATAGATTACTTTACAGCTTCATTTTCTGATTTGATTAATAATATTTTTATTATTACTATTTATTCTTCTAGTATATCTTTGACAGCATTATACATTTTCTTATACTTTATATATAACTTCATATATTTATTATGCATTTTAAGCTCTGGATTATATGTTTTTCCTATTTTCACAAATTTCTTTGTCGCATCGTCAATATTTTCAAACAAGCCACAAGCAATACCAACCAACATAGCACAACCTAAAGTACCTGATTGATCTGATTTTAATGTTACTATTGAGCGATTTAATATATTAGCTTTCATTTGCAACCATTCTTCTGATGCTGCACCACCACCAGTTGCATATAGAGTATCAATTGTAATGCCTGCTTCTTCTAATCTTTCTATGTTAAGCAACATTTCATAAGTAACACCTTCCATTAGAGCCTGATAAATCTGAATACTTGTAGTATCTATTGATAGACCAATCATTGCCCCTCTAGCATTATTATCCATATAGGGCGTTGCTGCTCCAGCAAAATGTGGTAGTACTAGTATGTCTGATGGTTCATTTATATTGATTTGTTCATTGAAATTCTCATATGCCGACTCGCCTCTGTCTGTGAATACTTCCGCTTCCATATAGGCAATTTTATCTCGATACCATTTTAATAATGCTCCTCCAGTAAATGAAAATGCATATGTAACGTAATTATTATTTAAAAATGGTATTATTGCATAACTCCCTTTATACAAAATATTTTTGTCTACTTTTTCTGTGAATACTGGGGTAATACACTCTACAGTTCCAGTTCCATCGACTGCCATGTTTTCTTTTGTTGCCCCCGTACCTATTGAAGCCGCTATTTGATCATGACATCCTGACACAATAAGTATCTGCTCATTAATATCTAGTTCAGCTGCTACCTCTGGTTTTATCTTACCTGCCTTGCTACCAATAGCTACTAGTTTTGGCATTAATATTTTATCAATTCCTACATAGTTTAGTATATTGTCATCCCACTTGAGTTTATTAATATCAAATGCCATTGTACGAGATGCGAGGGAATAATCAATTTGATGAATTCCACTTAACATATAAACTATATAGTCTTCAAAGAGACAAATTCGTTTGCACTTATCCATTAATTCATTTCTATTTTCTTTTAGCCACATAAGTTTTGATATGCTGTACATTGGACTAGGATTCAATCCTGTCTTTTCGTTAATATATGTTATTCCAAATTCAGAGATAATCTTTTCACATTGTTTCTCACCTCTTATATCTGTGTACAACAGTGAGTCTTTTAGTGACTGATTATTTTCATCAAGAATAATAGCTGCTTCACCAAAAGATGTAACACCAATTCCTTTTATATCATTTATATTTTTAGCTGCAATTTTAATTACTTTTTTTACACTTTTCCATACAATTTCAGGATTTAATGTGTGAAATTTTTTGTCAATATTCACTTTATATTCCATGTATGCTTCATTTTTTATAACACCATTTATATCATAAACGGTACACTTACAGCCTGTTGTTCCAACGTCTACTCCTATAATAGACAATTATTTCACCTCCAAAATAAATATATATTCACTATTTTGATTTAGATTTAGAATAAACATCAAATGCAACCGCACCTAATAATACTATTCCTTTGATTGCTTGCTGCCAGTCAATTGATATTCCCATAATTGACATACCATTGTTTAATACACCCATCAACAATCCACCAACAATTGCACCTATAACAGTTCCTACTCCTCCTGTTGTTGATGCTCCTCCTATAAAACAAGCTGCTATTGCATCTAGTTCAAAGTTGACACCAGCCTTTGGTGTTGCAGAATTAAGGCGTCCCGTAAACACAATACCTGCTATTGCTGCTAAGAACCCCATATTAGTATAAACCCAAAACATAACTCTCTTTGTATTTACTCCAGACAATCTGGCTGCTTTTGCATTGCCACCATATGCATATATATGTCTGCCTGGTATAGTTTTAGTTGTAATATACGAATATATTATTACCAGTAAAGAAACAATAACTAATACCATTGGAATCCCTCTATAAGATGCCAATGAAAATGTAAACGCATTAACCACAACTATTATTCCGATTATTTTAGGTATAAGTACCTTCAATGGTGTAACTTCGAAATTATACTTTTGTTTGTCAATTCTGATTTTCAACTGACCAATGACATAGGCTAATGATGAAACAATACCAATTACAATTGCAAGCACATTAATACCGTCTGGGCCTCCTATTATATCTGGCAAAAACCCGGATGCAATAAACCTATAACTATCTGGCATAGGAGCAAGAGAAGTTCCTTGAAGTGCTGTAAGGGTAAGTCCTCTAAACAAGAGCATTCCTGCTAAGGTGGCAATAAATGCAGGCACCCCAACATACGCAATCCAAAAGCCATGCCACATTCCAATTATCACTCCAACCACTAGGGATAGGATGATTGCCACTAGAACTGGCATATCCATTTTCATTATAAAAATTGCCGATAACGCACCTATAAACCCTGCAACTGAGCCAACAGATAAATCGATATTTCCACCCGTCAATATACATAACAACATTCCCGTTGCCAATATTAATATATATGAATTTTGCGCTATTAGATTTGATATATTTAGTGGCTTAAGTAATACTCCGTCTGTTAATATTTGAAATAAAATTATAACTACCGCTAATGCAATAACCATTACATATTGGCGAATATTTCCTTTGATTAAAACATTCGTCTTCTTCATAATAAACCTCCTAGTTTCTTATATAAAATTTATATTAATTTTCTTAATGACTTTGCATAATACAATGCATGATACTTTCTTGAGAAGCTTCTGAAGAATTTAACTCTCCAACAATTCTACCTTCATTCATAACATAGATACGATCACACATTCCAAGTATCTCCGGCAGTTCTGAAGATATCATCAAAATTGTTTTTCCTTTTTCCGCTAGTTTATTTATAACAGAATAAATTTCGTACTTTGCTCCAACATCAATACCTCTTGTAGGTTCATCTAGTATTAATATATCTGGATCTGAGAATATCCATTTGCTAAATACAACTTTTTGTTGATTACCACCCGAAAGATTTCCAGTTTTTTGTAAAATACTTGGAGATTTTATCCCAAGCTTTTTTCTATATTCTTCAGCAACTTTAATCTCATTATTTGCATCAATAACAATCCCTTTACTTATACTCTTAAGTGATGCAATACATATATTTCCTTTAATATCATCAATAAGATTAAGTCCTGATGTTTTTCTATCTTCTGTTGTATACGCAATTCCATTATCTATAGCATCTTTAACATTATGTAAATGCAATTTTTTTCCATTTTTTAAAATGGTACCAGAAATTTTCTTGCCATATGCTTTTCCAAATATGCTCATTGCAAGTTCAGTTCTTCCTGCACCCATGATTCCTGCTATCCCAACAACTTCTCCTACCCTTGTGTTTATATTGATATCTTTAAGTTTATGTTTTGATTCATCCATATGGTCATAAGCATTCCAATTTTTTACTTCAAAACAAATTTCTCCAACTTTATGTTCTCTTTTGGGAAATCTATCTGTTATTTCTCTTCCTACCATCCCTTTAATAATTCGTTTTTCTGAAATTTCATCAATTCCTTTTGAAAGTGTTTCTATTATTTTTCCATCTCTAAGTACTGTTATTTCATCTGCAACTTTTGTTACTTCATTTAATTTATGAGAAATAATAATGCTTGTAATACCTTCTTTTTTTAATTCAATAAGTAAATCTAATAGATGGTCTGAATCTTCGTCATTAAGAGCTGCTGTTGGTTCATCTAAAATCAGAATCTTTACATCCTTTGCCAACGCTTTAGCAATTTCCACTAATTGTTGTTTCCCCATACCTATATCTTTAATTCTATTATCGATACTTTCTTTTAATCCTACTTTTTTTAATATTTCCATTGTTTTTAATTTAGTTTTATGCCAATCAATAATAATACCAGCATTAGATTGTTCATTTCCTAAAAAAACATTTTCAGCAATTGACAGAGTAGGAATAAGGGCTAGTTCTTGATGAATAATTGCAATTTTTTTTGCTTCACTATCCTTAATTTTTTTAAATTTACATGTTACTCCATTAACTACAATATCACCTTCATACGTGCCATAGGGGTATACTCCACTAAGTACATTCATCAATGTGGATTTCCCTGCTCCATTTTCTCCAACTAATGCGTGAATTTGGTTTGGTTTAACCTTTAAATTAACACTATCTAGAGCCTTGACACCTGGAAACAACTTACTGATATTTTTCATTTCTAATACATATTTTTCCATTGTTTTGCTCCTATTTCAAATTTTATTATCTAATTCTATAAGAAATGCTAGTTAGGGCTTAACACTCTAACTAGCATTTTTATTATAGTAAAAATGATTTACTTAATGTCTTCTTCTGTCAAATATCCTGAATCCATTACTAGTTCTTGGTAGTTATCAATTGTTACAATATATGGCTCAAGTAAATATGATGGAACAATTTTAACATTATTATCATAAGTTTCAGTATCATTAATTTCTGGCTCTGATCCTGAAAGTAATGCATCTACCATTCCTGCTGCTACAGCTGCAAGATCACGAGTGTCTTTAAGAATTGTTGAATACTGCTCTCCTGTAATAATGAGTTTAATTGAAGCAGCTTCTGCATCTTGACCTGTTACAACTGGAATATCATCGCCAGCTACATAACCAAAAGCAGTTAATGCTGATAAAATACCTCTTGATAATCCATCATATGGTGATAGTACTCCATCAAGTACTTCTCCTGATGTATATTGTGCTGCTAAAATAGCATCCATACGTGCCTGTGCAACGGCTCCATCCCAACGTAATGTTCCTACATCAGCAAGTTCTACTTGACCTGATTGTATTACAACTGTTCCGTCATCTATTAACGGTTGAAGAACGTCCATTGCTCCTGAGAAGAAATAAAATGCATTTGTATCATCTGGAGAACCTGCAAATAACTCAACATTATATGGTCCTTCTCCTTTGATTTTCTTTAATCCTTCAACAAGTGATTCTGCTTGCTGTTGACCAACTCGTCTATTATCAAATGTAGCATAATATGATACTGCGTCAGTATTAATTAAAAGTCTATCATATGATATAACCTTCACACCATTTGCTGCCGCTTCATCAAGTGTATCTGATAAAGTAGATCCATCAATAGCTGCTATGATTAGAACATCTGCACCTTTAGTAACCATATTTTCAATTTGTGATTTTTGCATCGGAATATCATCTTCAGCATACTGCAAGTCTACTTTGTAGCCTTTTGCTTCAAGAATTTCTTTCATTGCACTACCGTCTTTAATCCAACGTTCTCCCGATTGTGTTGGCATTGATATTCCAACATAACTTTCTTCTTCTGTTTTTGTTTCTGCTTTTGTTTCTGTTTTTGTCTCTGTAGTACTAGTGCTTTCTTCATCTTTCGCACAGCCTATCATAGACATAATCATCATCCCTACTAAAATAATCGTTAATACTTTTTTCATAACTTCCTCCTTAAAATAAGTAACATTTCACAAAAGTTTATTTGCTTCTATTAAAGAATACACTATTATCACTATATATTTATAGATAAAAATGATTTATTTATAGTAAATTTGTCTGGAAATTTTCAAACAAATTAAGTTAATCATTTACTATTTCTAATGTTTAATTTGTTTGATAATCTTACACAATCATGATAAACTTATGACATAGACTATACTAACTACTTTATTTATTTATTTATCTCGTTACTTATTTATGGTGTTTTTGTTTAGAAAAGAGAATTAATATGAATTTATTATTTAATATTATGGATTTAAATGAATTATTACATGACTTTTATGTAATAACTGGTATTAGAATTGTTATATTCGATGATGAATTTCACGAAATTGCATCCTATCCAAAAGAACAATCTACATATTGTAGTTTAATAAGAGCGGATTCGTTTGCTGAAAGCAATTGTATACTGAGCGATAAAAAAGCTTGTCAAATATGTAAAAAACAACAACATTTACATACCTATACTTGCCATGCTGGTCTAACTGAATCTGTTACTCCAATTAATGCAGGCGGAATAATTATTGGTTATATTATGTTTGGCCAAGTTTCTCAAGCGCGTCTAACCAAATCTCTTTGGTTAAAGACATATCCTGATTTGGCCAAATATAATATTAATTTAGATGATTTATATTCAATATACAAGAAAAGACCTGTAATATCTGAAGAAATAATATCTTCTGCAGCAAGAACAATGGAGATAAGTGCTAGTTATTTATATTTATCTAGAAAAATCACCTTATGCGAAAACTCTCTTCCTTTATTAATCAACACATTTATTTCAGACAATATCAAAGAAACTCTTACTGTTTCTGTATTATGCAAACATTTTTCCTTAAGCAAATCTATGCTTTACCAAGTTTCGGCACAGTACTTTGGTATGGGCATCGCCAAACATATTAGATATATTCGGTTGCAAAAAGCATTGATTTTACTAAGTGATACTAATAAACCTATTTATGAAGTTGCTAATGATATTGGTATGTATGATTATAATTATTTTTCTAAAATCTTCAAGAAACATACAGGCTTAACTCCTAAAGTTTTTCGTAACAAATATAGCAATTAATGCATTTACATAATCTTTTTCAAATCTTTCAATAATGCAATAACCTCTGCCGAAGTAACGTCCATTTTTACAAGTGTTTTTTCAGCCTCATTCAAGTTACCACTATTATAGTATCTTATTGCTTCTTTAGCTAATACATGTAATGCTTCATGAGGTTTGTCTAATTCTCTGATAATTCTTTGAACATTTTTATCATCACTATTAATTGTTGCTAACCATTTTCCAAGTCTACAGATATTATGTGTTCCAACAGTTGCTTCATCTAATACATCATTTCCAAGTATCATATTATATACACGCCATCTCCATATAAGATGATCACTAATAGCCACTTCAATCTTAATTGCACTAGGGCAATTATCTGCATTAGCAAGAGATATTAGTCTTATGTCATCAATCAGTTTTGATGTCTCATAAAATGCTTTTCCTGTTTTATGCGTATGTTCCTTTAATTCAAATGCTTTTTCATTAACTATTTCAAGACTTCCTGCCATTTCTTCTGCTGCAGCTGTTTGTTCTTCAATATTTGCTGATATTTCTACAAAAGAGTCTCCAATTCCTGTGAGACTTCCTTTCATTCCTTCTATCGAGCCAATAGCCTCTCCCATAAATTCCTTAGAATCATCAAAAGATTTAATTACTCCATTCAGTTCAGTAGTTGCTTTAAATGTTTCATTAGTAAGATTAGTAATGATTGTTTGTATAAATTCTACCTGTATTTTTGTGCTTTCAGCTAACTTTTTAATCTCCTCTGCTACAACCGAAAAACCTCTTCCTGCCTCGCCTGCCCTTGCTGCTTCAATAGATGCGTTAAGTGCTAGAAGATTAGTCTGATCAGCTACACCTTTAATGATTGAAATAATATCATTTATTTTTTTTGTTTCGATATTCACTTGAGTCATTGTATCTTGAACAACATTCGTCTTACTTCTAGTTTCTGTGAATAGTTCAAAAGATTTATTGATTTTTTCGATAGCATCAATAGACTCATCTATACTCTTACTTGTTGATTTGTGTGAGTCTTGTACATAGTTTGAAATATCTTCCGTTGCAGCGCTCATTTCTTCACTTGTTGCCGCCGCCGCTCCAACCATTTCAGTTTGCGCATCAACATCAACAATCATTTGCTTAACATAATCTTGTTGAGTAATATATTGAAGTATGTCGTTGATTTTCTCTAGTATTTCCGTGTCAACTTCACAAGATGCAACTTCTTCAGTTATAATACTCTGTTTTTCTTCAGTAATAGTATTTTGATGGTTCTTATCTTTTTCTTTTTTAAAAAACATATAATCATCTCCTTATATTTATGTATTTATGTATTTATGTATTTATGTATTTATGTATTTATGTATTTATGT
>JAOZKH010000010.1:22503-25999 GCA_029935405.1 Vallitaleaceae bacterium
TTTATGTATTTATGTATTTATGTATTTATGTATTTATGTATTTATGTATTTATGTATTTATGTTTCTTAACTATTTATATGTCCGTATATTTATTTTATAATCATATAAAGCCACATACATTCACTATATAAACATCAATGACTATACTTTGAAAATCCCTATTTGTTCATTTAAACCTTCTGCTATTTCTGACTGAGAACTTGCAACATTTGCTACTTCATTAATTGCCTTTGATACCTCTCCAATATTACTTGAGATTTCTAACGAGCTTGCTGTAACTTCTTCAATAGCACTTGCAATTGAACTTATTGCATCATTAACTTCTAAAATAATTTCATTAATATTTGATGAGTTATCATAAAACTGACTCATTTGTGTTTTTGTAATTTTTGCATCTTCAGAATACTGCACTCCTGCATCAATCAATTTATCATAATCTTTGAATATTTTCACATCAATAAACTCTAATATGTTTTCTGAACTATTTGAAAGATCTAAGAAAGCGACTTCCACGTCGGCAATCAATTTATCTATAACCATTGTTATCTTTGTAGATTCCTCAGCAAGTTTTCTTACTTCATCTGCAACAACTGCAAAACCTTTACCTGCTTCACCTGCTCTAGCTGCTTCGATTGCTGCATTAAGTGCAAGTAAATTGGTTTGTTGTGCGATTGCTTGTATTGATTCTGACATCACTTTTATTTCACTAACTATTTTTCCTTTTTCTACTGCTGCTGAAATATCTATCTTCTTTGACTCATACATTTTAGTAGCTTCATTTTTGGCATTTTCTGCATCTGCTTTAATATCATTTGCTTTAGCAAAAACAGTGTCTGCATTATCTAATCCACGTTTTGATTCTTCAAGTAAATTAATTGAAACATCGCCTATTTGACTTCCTGAAGCACTTACTTCTTCTATTCCTGCACTAGTTTCTTCCATTGCAGCTGCAATCTCTTGCGAAGAAAGATTCACATTAGATGTTTGAGCGCTTGACTCTTCTGTCATTGCAGCAAGCTCCTCACTAGCAGCACTTAAATCGACAGTATTTTCTTGCACACTTGTAAGTAAGGTTTTCAATTTATTGGTCATATCGTTAAATGCACGACTTAATGTTCCTGTTTCATCTTTTCTTTCTAAATATTTAGTTTCTATAGATAAAGATAAATCTCCCTCTGCAATTAAGGACGCCTTATCCACAATATAGTTAATTGGCTTAACTATACTGTTACTTAAAACACTCGCACTTATAATAACAATGAAAATTGCAATTATGCCAATAATCAAAGTAGTTCTTTCACTTTTTACAATGATAGATTCAATTTCAGTTCTATACTTCTCACTTTCTGCCTCGTAATATTCTGAAACAATCTTAAGTTCATCATCCACGCTGCTTAGTAGCGGTACTATATTATCATGAAAATGCGCACGTGCCTCTTCTATTTCTGAACGACTAATAAATTCATTAATAATTCTCGCTTCTTCATGTAATGCACTGTGTATATCTTCTGTATTATTAATTAATTCATGCAATGTAGCATTTTCAATATTTGCCACTTCATCGCCGTATAACCATTTTCCAAAACCACATTCTCTTGGGTCTAATGCACCAGTAAATTCAGTTTCTAAATCCACTGCCTTTGATAATTCGTTGACCCACTTTAGATGATCGTTTCGTTTTTGTTCAATAAATACAAGTCCTTTTGAATTATCTGCTACATGTTCATTAAGATACTCTATTTCTTTTAAATTCAACTCACTAGTAATACTAACTCCTAACATAGCTACAAGTATCACAAAAAATGCTAAACCAATTTTGAATTTTATCTTCATAATCATTCTCCTGTCTATAGTCAGTAGTTTAACCAAATTTCTCTTACCCTAATTATATATTACTAATGTAACATAAGCAAATAAAAAAAGAGACTTGGGTCGCGTTAATTTAGCGAATAGTCCCTTTTATCTCTTTATTCATAGGTTATAATATATTCATAATTACTATTAGGTAAATCGATTTTTGGTGGTGCATAAATCCAATCACCTACAATATTTAGCTCCTGGCAACTTATTTCAAAATGATACATCGCAATACCTAAATCAATATGTTGTACTTCAAAGCCTAACGTCTTACTATAGCGTGGTGTTCTTTCTAAATAAAAATGATACTTTTGATCTTTAATTAAGATACGCCACGGTTGTTTGTTTGATGCTGATGGACCAAGTCTTACGGATTCAAGAATTTCGAAGTATTTACTATTTTCCTCTAACACATTATGTTTAAAATTCTCCAAAAAGAATAACTCTGAAAATGGTTTTTTATTATCAGCACTTACAACTTTTCTCATCATAGTTTCAAAAATTCTTTTGTTTTCATAACAACCAATTGGCGTCACCGCAGGCATTAGTTGAGACTTACTTTTTGAAACTTGTACATCGATTTCCTCACGTTTAAAAGTTCCAGCAAGCCAACATGTACCTATATTTTGATTGGTAAAATCTAGTATTAACTTTTCAAATATATATCCAAAATCCACAAGTCCATTATTCGTATTATCACAAATACCTGCAATATAACTTTGTGGATTCTTGATAATACCATATGTACCTAATTGCTTATTGTTTTTTGTTTTCATTCTAAATAAATCTACAGATGAACCAAATGGTCCTTTACTTCCTGTTTGTTCTTTTAAATAATTATCTATATATTCTTGTGTTTCTTGTGTGAATTCTTCTTTATTATACGTTCTTACTGACCGTCTTAATTTAATCGTATCTAATATGCTCATATCACCTTTAACCTTCATCTACTAATTAACTATAACAGTTTTTTATAAAATTCTCTTTTCACCTGATAATTCTCTAATATCACTTACTTCTTGGCTAACTTCAAGCGTGCCTATATATTCTTCCTTACTATTTCGTACAGCAAAATACTGAATTAGTATAAACATATCCTTTATCTGAAGCCAAAATATTTCCTTGTCCTTTTTCTGCTTTTTAAAATCTTGTAATATTTGTTCTACCATATGAACACTTTCAGGTGGATGACATTGTCTCACATCACGCCCAATTATTGCAACCGAACGCGGAAACACACGCTCTGTTGGTCTTGAAAAAAAAGCCACTTTATCATCAGCATTTATAAAAGTCACATCAACTGGTAATGTGTTTATCATTGCCTCTAATTGTTCAACTGATAAAGTTCCTGTTTGCATTTTTATCGTATTACTATTTGAGATATCTACTTCCGTGTTAATAATTGTACTTAAGCTAATACTTGGTTTATCTGGTATCTTAATAAAAGCAAATCCATAATCAAAACTTTGTATATGCATTTGTCTAAATTCTTCATACTCGATAATTTCCATAGCTGAAGGAAATAAAATCAATTCTTGTTTTTGTACTAGCCCATGATAAGCAAAAAATAGAAATCCAATATCCTTATTAAGTTTTTTCATATCTATTTCTTTTACTTCTGTTATCTCTGTTACTTCT
>JAOZKH010000010.1:26099-31632 GCA_029935405.1 Vallitaleaceae bacterium
TCTGTTACTTCTTTTACTTCTGTTACTTCTTTTACCTCAATTTTTTCAATAATTTTTTTTAGGCGATTTCGTATCTCGTCATGCAAAGACCACATAATCTTTAACCCTTCAAACTGTTCCTTCTTCTTCTCCATATATGGAAACAGTATATTTTCAAGTTTTAACAAATGATTATTATAGTCCTCTAATTCCTTTAATGATTCTATGATAATTAGTTTGTCATCCTCATACGTCTGCCTTTTTATGATAACCTTAAATTTTTCTAATTTACTTAACAAACTATTGTTTTCTTGCATCATATAATAAAGAAATGTTCCTTCTTTAGGTCTTTCCCACTCATACTTAATCAATGTATGATAAAAAACATTAATCAGCTTATCTACAAACTTCAACATTTCCTTTGGTGTATGTCCCATTTTTAATTGTTCATTTTCTACAAGAAAAATTTCCTGTGGCGTTATGCTTTGAATATCAGGCAAATACTTGTTATATAATTCTTTTCCATTTTCTTTATTATATATTCCTTGAGCAAATTGCATTAATCTTTTAATTTTTGGTTCCATACTATCATCTCCCTCACTTTACCGTAAATTTTACTTATTACAATTATTTTTATCTGCTATAACCACTCTATTTCGTCCATCATTTTTCGCCTCATATAAAGCTTGATCTACTGCTTTTAACATGTTATCAAAATCTTTGTATTTATCCGAAAACTTCGCTACTCCGATACTAATTGTAATGTTAATCGTTGATTCTTCAATTACAAAGGAAGTCTCTCTTACTAAATGCAATAGTTTATCTGCCATAGCAACAGCTTTTTCACAATTTGTTTTACAAAGAAGAATCGCAAATTCTTCTCCACCATATCTTGCAAAAGTATCCTCATCTCTCGTATTGCTCATAATTAATTCAGAAAGTTTTTGAAGTACAATATCACCAACTGGATGTCCATATTGATCATTAATCAATTTAAAATTATCTAAATCAAAAATAATCAAAGAAAAATCACACTTGTATTTCCTTGCTAGTTCAAACTCTTGTATCCCTCGTTCAAACATAACTCTGCGATTTGCAATTTTAGTTAGTGCATCTGTATTAGCTAAAAACTCTAAATCTCTATGGCTTGCATAAAGACTCTTAGAAAAAACCAACAAAATATAAATCATAGGTAAAAGTATACACAATATACTGCTACCCGTTATAAATCGATTCATTTCCATACTCGTTTGATACATATAGAAATCTAATTTTACCACTTCACTAAAAAAGTACAAAAAGGCAGCAACAAGAGAAGTTATAATAGTAAAGTTTCGCTCTGTTTTATCATTATATTTCATTGTTAGAAATGTAACTAGCGGCACCATAAAATAATAAATATTATATCCTGTATCAACTGAGAACCACACAAAAACTGCCAAGGTTAATTGTGTCATATGTGCAAGTATCATAGAAAATTTAACAAATCTAAATCTCTTTATTTTCAAAAAATAATATAATGATATACTAAAGGATATATAGACAATATGAACTACTATTGCTATTACAAGAGGAATGTACAGCAAATAAAGTACTAGATAAAATCCAGACACCAATATACTTGCAAGAAGCATAAAGTATAATATTCTATCGTTATAATTCATGTATTTATCATAACCAATTTTTGATAAAAATTTATCCATCTAAAACTATTCCCCCTTCTACGCAATTACAAAGCTACTCTTACTGCCTCTATTACTGCTTTTAATCTCCAATCTAGTGTCCATCCGCTCTTTAAGTTCTTGAACATGAGAAATAATACCGACTAGTCGTCCTGACTTTTGTAAATCTACCAAACAGTTAATAGCACTATCAAGAGATTCTTGATCTAGAGAACCAAAACCTTCATCAATAAACATCGTGTCTAATCTTACACCACCTGCAAAAGACTGAACAACATCTGATAAACCAAGAGCCATTGATAATGAAGCTTTAAAGCTTTCACCACCTGATAAAGTTTTTACATGCCTTGACTTTCCTGTATAAGTATCAAAAACTTCTAATTCCAATCCACTTTGTTTATTCTTTCTAGATAATTCCCCTGTTCTTGCTAATGTATAACGACTTTGTGTCATTTGTTTTAATCTTATATTAGCAGCTTCTAGAATATCCTCTAAAAATGCTGCAAGTACATATCTTTCAAAGGTTATCATGGATTTGTTTTTACCATTTGATATATTTGATAGATGACCTATCAACTTATATTGTTCTTCCTTTTTAGAAATCAGGTTATGAAGGCACTTAATGTCATTTACACTATGCTTATTATCTTCAATACGACTTGCTTTACGTCCTGATTCTAAATTCAGTACTTTTCTTTCAGTTTTAAATTCATCTATTATCTTGTCAAAAATCAAAACATCTACTATATGTTTATTATCGGTTGATTTTATCAGTTCATCTATATCTTTCTTAAATGCTTCAGTGGTAAGTTTGTATTCTTCTTGTTCTGTTTTCATTAGAATAATTTCTTCTTCTAATAGTTTTGATTTTTGATAATCCTCTAAAGACTTAAATCCTGATTTAATAATCTGTTTCTCAAACTTAGTTTTTAGTTCAAGGACTAGTTTAATATCATTATCAATAGATTTTAAAAGTTGGCTACTTTTTCCTGTTAATTCAATGCATTTTTTGTTTATCTTCTCATATTTTTCTTTCACTTGTTTAAGAAGAGATTGAGCATTTATAAGTATCGTCTCTAATGAACTTTCTTCCTTTTTCATACCTTTAAGTGTTCTTAACTCTATCGGCACTTCGTCAAAAACATGCTGTAATTCTGTTTTTTTAATAGCTAGGTTTTTGCTAAGTTCAAGGTTGATACTATCAATTTCTTTGCTTTCTATACTTAATTTTTCCTGCTTTAATGTTAATTGTTTAAGTTTTATGGTTAATGTTTTGTTTTGCTTAACATTTTCATCTAATTGATTTTCTATAATTTTAAGTTCCTTGTTTTTTCTAATATTAGTTTCTTTTTCTTGTTCAATTCGTATCTGCTTATCACTATTAGATTTAGTTGTAATATCCGAAAAAATTTCTATTGAAGTATTTTTAAGTAATTCATTAAATTCTTTTTGAATATTTGAAAGTCTTTCTTCAAGAATTACTTGCTCTTTAGTGGTTGTCGCAAATCCAACTTTTACTTTCTCAAATACCTTTTCATACTTTTCTAAATCTTCTTTACTTACACTTATATTCGAATCCATCGCAACACATGGATGCTCAATTGATCCACACACAGGACAAGGCATATCTTCTTCTAAATCTTTAGCAATAAGAGCAGCCTGATTAGCAAAAAAGTCCATTTTACTCTTCTTATATACTATTTCTGCTTCCTTAACCTTTGCTTCTTGTTTCACAAGATTAGCTTTTGATTGTTTAACTTCAGCTTCTACATTTATTATACTCTTTAACTTACCTGATAAAGTTGTTAATTGATTACCGTATATAATCAATTGTTGATATTCATTAGATGTTTTTGCAAGTTTAAGTTCTGCATCTTTGCTTGTTTCAATGTCTAATCGACATTTAGCTATTTCTTCAACAATATTTTTAGTTTGTCCATTATTATCAATCTTATTAGCTTTGTTTATCTCTAATTCGCTAGTTAATTTGACTAATGCTTTTTCTAAGCCTTCAATTGTTTCTACTTTTGGCTTGAAACTTTTTACTTTATCGAGTTTAATACTTATATCCAATCTCCTTTGCTTCGCTTCATCAGAGGTTTCTTTCTCAAACTCTATCTTAACTTCTTTTAGTTGATTTTGACTACTTATTAGTAATTTATTAACTTGGTTTTGTTCTGATTTTGCATTAGTTAATTCCTTTTCCCTTTGAACAATATTATCTTCTTTCGGTTTAAGGCGTAACGATTTTTCTCCATTATTTATCCGTTTAAGCTTATGGTCCATTAATTCTTTCCTTGATATATGTTCCTTAAACGTATTATTAAGCTTTTCAAGTTTTTCAATATTTTGGTTATCTGTAATTGCTATTTCTTTTTCTTGTATTTTTTTCTCAACTTTTGAATCTATTTCTATAATTTGTTTTTCAAGAACTTTTTTGTCTTTACTATCCTTATCAATAAGTTCTTCTGTCTTAGTCATAATTAATTGTATCTGTTTATCTTCTGCTGATATCAAATCCGTTAATTCATCGTATTCATCACTTTTAATCTTTGTTGTAAGTGTATCTCTCTCTACTTTTTTGCTCTTAATTTTACTACCTAATTGCTGCGCCTGTTCTTTAAGTTCAAACTGAATTTTTCTATACAAACCTGTGTCAAACAGCTTCTGTAGAACCTTTTCTCGTTCTTGACTATCTGATGTTAACAGTTTCTTAAATTCACCTTGAGGAATCATCATAATCTGTTTAAACTGTTCAGCATTAATTCCTATAATTTCTTCAATTCTTTTGTTTACATTTCCAACACCTGTAATAACTGTTTTTGGTTCTCCATCTTCAATCACTAATGTCGCTGTTGGTTTCTGTTCTGTAAGTCCTTCTAACTTTGCTTTTGGGCGCATTTGTCTTGGAACTCTACTCACTTCATATACTAGACCCTTTAACTCAAATCTTAGATAAACTTTCGTCAATTCATCTGCCTCAGAAAAATGACTTCGTAAACCTTCTGCCGTTCTTAAGCTTCCACTTGTTTCTCCATATAATGCAAAACTAATTGCATCAAATATTGTAGTTTTACCCGAACCTGTAGGACCTGTAATCAAAAACAAATTTCTATTTTCTAACTCGTTAAAATCTATAACTTCTTTACCACTATAAGGACCAAAAGCAGACATTTCTAATACTAAAGGGCGCATTATGAATTCCTCACTTTCTGCTCAATTCCATTGATAACTTGAATGACAATATTTGACTTTTCTTCATCAAAAGCATCACCTTCAATATTTTCATAAAATTCCTGAAATAATTCTAATGGATTTTTCTCTTTAAAGTTTTCACTAGCTGATGTTTGTTCATCTCCAGTCCTTCTATCAATCGACTCTTTTTCTAACTTTAGGACATTAGGGTAAACAGCTCTTAAATTACTTATAGGGTCAATAAGTTCACCCTCATCTGTAAGAATAGCCATAATATAATCATCAACATTAGTATCCCCATACACTCCAATATCAACTAAATTTTCTAGATGTCCTTTTATTACTCTCATATCTCTTACTGGCTCTAATTCATGGAGCTCAATATCAACTTCTCCCTCTTTATCAATTTCAATCATAGCAACAGACTTCTTCTGTGTTGCTTCTGAAAAAGAGTATTTTAGTAAAGATCCTGCATAACGAATATTTGCATACTTAACTTTTTGTGGTCTATGTAAGTGACCTAATGCAACATAATTAAAATCTTCAAAGTAAGAAACATCTACATATTCTGAACCTCCAATAGATAAGGGACGAACTGATTCACTTGTTTCCATCTGTGAAGTTCCTGTCAAATATGCATGAGCAATACACACACTTCGATTCTTCTTATTCATATT
>JAOZKH010000010.1:31732-39901 GCA_029935405.1 Vallitaleaceae bacterium
AATTTAGTATTAACACTTTAATCTTCATCCTTTTCAAACTCAATATCGGCCCATTGATCACTTTGACCAGACGCTACTAATTGATCAATGATATGCATATTCATATAACTATCTTCTAGACTTAAAGGCACTTTACTATCCGTTTTAATGGCATAGGCAAAAGCTTCAAATAAATTAGTGTATTGGTTGCTCGGCTTGAAAGTCACAATCCGACTACCAAGACCTGTCGTCACTTTCACTTCTCCTGCTACGTCATATTGATCATTAAATGGAATAACTACTTCTAGCGTTCCACCTGTTCCATATACTTTCACTTCTTGTGCTGGATACAATCCCGTACTTACAGTAAATAGTGATCTAGCACTACCAAAATCCATAATACCAGAGGATAGAATATCTGTTTCAAACATATCTGAATAAGTATTAAGCGCTATAACTTTTTTAGGTTCCTGATCAAGAATCCACCTAGCGGAAGAAATAGCATAACACCCAATATCTAAAAGAGCACCCCCACCAAATGCTTTAATATTTCGTATATTTTTAGGATCTTTATTATTGTAAGTAAAAATCGTATGAATGGATTTGATTTCCCCTATTCCACTAACTTTCATTAATTCTCTTACCATTTGCCATTTAGGGTGGAAACGATACATAAAAGCCTCCATTACTTTGACTTCTTTATCACGAATATAACTCATAAGTTCTTTAGTTTCCTTAGCATCAAGAGTTAAAGGTTTTTCACAAATCACATGTTTACCTGCATCTACAGATTTTTTTACCCACTCTAAATGCATGTGATTAGGAAGCGGTATATAAACAGCTTCTATTTCAGTATCTTCTAATAAACTTTCATAAGAGTCAAAGATTTTATTTATCTGCCATTCCTTCGCAGTTTTTTGTGCTTTTTTAATATTTCTTGAAGCTATACCTACAACTTCAATTTCTTCTGATTTAGATAATGGTAAGATAATTCGTGTTAAAAAATGTTCAGATACGCCTAATACACCTAATTTTAATCGATTCATATATTACTCCTATTCTTATTATAAATTAATAGTTTTCTACTCTATTATACGCTTTTTCCACTATGTATAGTCATATTTTTCATACTATTTTTTTGACTTTTTCAGGTAGTAATGTTAAATTATACCAGAGGTGAAGCACATGAAAAATACAAATGATTTATATATGGCAAAAGATGTTTTGTCCAAAGAAAATTTAAGAATTTGCATTGTAAAAGACGAGAAAGTCGTTTTTAAGAGCAATAAACGAGGTATTCTTCCCATGTATACAGCTGTAACCAAGCATTATGATGAATTAAATGGTGCTGCTGTAGCAGACCGTGTTATAGGAAGAGCTGCGGCAATGTTAAATGTATATTCAAAAACATCAGCTGTTTATTCTGATATAAGTTCCGAAAGTGCGATTGAAATATTATCTGCAAACAATATAAATATAACTTATATCAAATCAGTACCTTATATTAAAAATCGAACAAAAGATGATTTATGTCCAATAGAAAAAATATCTTCAAAACTAGCCACCGACGAATATTTAAAATTATTAGAAAAAATAAAATCATTCTTGTTATCTATCTAAGCTATTGCTTAATTATTACCAAGTTATTTCAAACACAGCACCGCCATCGTTATAGGCTTTTATAGTTCCTTTAGTAACCTCCACATACTGCTTAACCATAGATAATCCCAATCCCGTTTTACCGTCAATACCTTTGACAAAACGTTGGAATACTTTTTCTTGAATTGCTGGGTCAATACCAGGGCCATTATCTCTAACTTTAATAAACACATTAGGTTGAGTAGAGTAGGTTATTTCAATAGAGTCCTTAGTATACCTGCAAGCGTTTTGTATCAAATTACTCATGATAATCTGAAGTATAGTTCTATCTTGAAAGATAGTATTCTCAGTTGAGTTATAGGTGAAGTGTATATTTTTTGGAATCATTTTTGACAGATCATGAATAAAACTAGTCATATCAATAGTTTCTAAACATATATCACTTTGCTCAACAACTTCGGCTTTAGATGTTCGAATCATTTGATCTACTAATGTTTTAATTCTTAGGCTCTCATTAATAACCATAGATGATGCCTCACTGCTGCTATATAACTTATCTTCTAATCCTTCCATATAACCTTGAATATTCATTAATGGACTTTTTAATTCATGTGAAGCATTTTGAAAAAATTCATTTTGCGTTTTTTTCTGTTGTAAACGTGTTCTAAAAGCCTGATTATGAACTTTTGCAACCTCTGCCCAATCGCTGCTTTTACTAAGATTAACTGGTTCATTATGTTCCATTCCATACATTATTTTCTTTAACGGTTTATTAACCAATAAATATAGTAAAATCAAAAAAATGGTAATCATAATAATTCCAAGAATCAGACTACTAATGATCGCTGCTTTGAAGATTGTATTAACTCTTTGTAGTTCATTGTTTTTAGTAATAACAAACAAGGTTGCAATTTGTTTTTCATTACGATCATAAACAGGAGATCTAGCAATATATGCCTCTTCACTCTCTAATAATATCTTGATTTTTGTATCTACTAAATTCGAATAAATAACCTGCCTACCTCTATTTGATATCACTGCTACTTGATATTCAGATATTTCAATAAGCTGTTTGAATTCATCTCCTACTATTTCCTCTCTAATATTTTCATTAAGTATATCTGCCAATTTATCAGCTAGTTTTTTAGTCTCCACTCTTATCTGTGTATTACTTAATCTAGCTATATTTCTATACAATAAAAAACTATTTAGACCTATTGCTGCAGCTAATATGAATACTAAAACAATGACTAGTTTTCGATTTAATTTATTCATGAAGTCTATACCCTACTCCCCACACTGTGTCTATAGAAATAGTTAGCTTTTTACGAAGTCGCTTTATAATATCATCGACCATTCTAGTCTGCCCAAAAGCATCATATCCCCATATATTATTTATAATTACATCTCTAGATAATACAATTTTTGGATTATTTAACATATATAGGAGAACTTCATACTCCTTTAATGTTAATGTAATAATAATATCTTGATCTTTAACTTCCATTGTCTCTGTATTAACAGTGATAGATCCATGCCTAATCATTTCAACCTGTGGCCCATCTTTTGTTGTTGAGATTCGTGATAATAAACGATTAGCTCTCACAATTAATTCCCTTGGACTAAACGGTTTGGTCAAGTAATCGTCTGCACCTATTTCTATGCCATAAATCCGATCAAATTCGTCCGTTTTAGCCGTAACAAAAATAATAGGTATATCTTTAAATGCTTTAATCTCTTTCAATAAGTCAAAACCATTATCATGGCCAATCATAACATCCAATATACATAGATCTACTGTATTATTTTTAACATAATCCATCACATACTTGACACTGTGAAAACCTTCCACTAAATAGTTTTCGTTAACAACATATCTTTTTATTAACTCTAATGTGTTTATGTCATCTTCTACAATTAATATACGAGTCATTTCATCACCTCACAAATATTATTACGTCATTCACTCTAAGCATAACCTTTTCATCTATATAAGATAAGCACTATAAAGCGGCACAGATTTGATACCCTTAGATAATCCGAAATTTTTAGTAGATATACGTATACATATTTCAGGATTATATTGTCTTTTATATTCCATTAGACTTCTTGATCTTGTGTTACCTCCACTTTTCACTTCAATTGGAATGATTTTTTCGTCTTTTTGTATAATAAAATCAACCTCATAAGTATTGTTTTTCCAATAAAACAAATCATGATTCTTTGCGTATAGTTGCTGCGCTACATAATTTTCAGTTATAGCTCCTTTAAATAAATTATGCTCATTTTCTTTGGCTATGATAACATATGGTATTCTTGTTAATGACATTAATAATCCAACATCACTCATATATAATTTAAAATGTTTTGCTTTTTTATATACAGATAAAGGTATTTCACCTCGGTTTATCATTGAACATTCAATACTAACTTGACTTAATAAAAGCCATTCAATTGAACTTCCATAAGTAAGGGCTTTTGCTCCTTTTTCTACTAATGCATATTTGAATTTCTTATTATCTCCTGCCAATTGATCAGGTATTGACATATATATTTTTTGAACTTTTAATACTTCTGAATTGGTCGTATACTTACTCATATCTGCTAGGTATGCATTCGTTATATTCGTATGTATCATTCGATCGAATTTCACTAAATCTCTTTCATTTAAATTGTAGTTATTAATTGCCCCAGGCATACCTCCAACATAAAGATAGTGTTTGTATAATTCCATTAATTTATCATGCACCTGTATTGGCATAGCTTTATTGTTATCATAACAATATTGAATACGTTCTAAATACATGTCCATTCCAATACCCGTTAAAAATTCATCATATGTAAAAGGGTATAGATAATGAAACTCAACTTTACCAACAGGAAAAGAGAATTTTTCACGATTAATCGCAACACCTAACAAACTTCCTGCTCCAATAATATGAATATTAGGCATAAGTTCTGCAAAATACTTCAGCGAAGTAATTGCTTTCATTTCTAATTGTATTTCATCAAAAATAATCAAGGTATTTCTTGGTTCAATCTTTTTCATGAATATGAGTTCAATGTCTGAAATAATTCTTGAAGGATTCAAATCTTTTTCAAATAATTGCCTAAACTGAGCTTCTAATTCAAAATTGATATATATAACTTCTTCATATTGATTGTAAGCAAATTCTTTAATTAAGTATGTTTTACCGACTTGCCTTGCACCTAATAAAATCATCGGTAAACGATGTTCGTTTGTTTTCCATTTTAATAAATCTTTCATTTTATTTCTAAACATATAATCACCTTCCTAAGATTATTATATGACACTTTGCTTCTTAAGTCAATAAAAAGTCAAAAATGACTTTTTATTGACTATAAAGCAGTCACAACTATCTATTTCCAAGCAATTACTACCCTACCTTGCATTTAATAAATTTTTCGTTAAATGTAGTTATTGAGTTTTAGCTATAGTTATAGTTTTAGTTTTTGTTATAAATATAAGTGCAATAAAATATGCAGCTGCCGTAACAGGTAATGTCATATAAAATCCTAACATATCAACAAAGGCACCAACTAATAATGGACCAGTTATCGCTGCTAGCGATGATGAAAAGTAGTATAATCCTGTATAAGTTCCAACATATTCTTCCGATGCCCTTTCAACAACTAATGGATATGAATTAATATTTATCATTGCCCAGAAAAATCCACCGATTAACATAAATATCATCATCAATGTTTTATCAAAAGGAAAAATCGTTCCTAACGAACCTATTGCAATAAACATTACTCCATCACCAATCAAACCAATTATAATAGCCTTTTTCTTGCCAATAAAGCCGCCTATATATCCACTAGGTATAGCAGATATTAAAAATGCTAATGCAAAAAAGCTTAGTATCATAGATGCATCACTAGCCTCTAGTTTTAGTAATTCAACACAATAATTACTAAAAGTTGCTTCTAGGCCTTGATATCCTACAAACCAGAAGAAAATTGCAATTAAAACAAATGTTGTGGTTTTATCAGGATCATTCTTGATTTTTTTAATAGCATTTAAAACCTTGATAGGCTTTTCATCAGTTGCAACTCCTACTTTTGGTTCCTTTATAAATTTTAGTAACAGAAACAATGCTACGATCATTAAAATCGCTGTCATAATAAATGGATAATTTTTATTCGCTCTATATAGTATTGCCCCACCCATTAATACAAAAACAGATGCTAAACCACCCATAAAGTTAATAATACCATTAGCTTTACTTCTTAATGGAGCTGGCGTAATATCAGGCATTAACGCTACTGTTGGTGCTCTAAAAATTGCCATTGCAAAGTTTAACACAGTAATAATTGCTATCAAACTCCAGAAACTTGTGTAATTAGGTAATAATATAAATGCAATAGCTGAAATTGGAATACCAATCATAAGATATGGCATCCTTCGGCCAAATCTAGTTTTAGTACGATCACTCATTGATGCAATAACTGGGATCATAAATACTGCCAACAAATTATCTAGCGTCATTATTGCATTTATTTTAAATTGACTATCAATAAATTCTCTAAGAAAAATAGGTACATAAACATTATAAAGAGGCCAAACTAACGAAACAGCAAAAAATCCTAATCCTAATAAAAACGTTTTCCTAACATTTAATTTCATAATGAACACTCTTTTCTTACTTGAAGCATTAGTTTTACTTCATCAGTGATAACCATGTGAATACCTGCCTCTATTAATTGTTTGCCAATCTTAGGATCATTCACTGTATACGTATTAATAGGTAATCTGTTTTTAAACATTCCTTCTAGTACCATCGGTGTAAGTGTCATGCAGTTTGGATGATAATAATCACCCTTAATAGAATCAACATAATTCCATGGATTAACAAGAGCTGCCGCTGTCAGCACACCTGTTAGAGCACGTTCATCTAATTCTTTTATTTTAACTAGGGCTTGATGATCAAAAGACGAGAAAATAACTTCTTCAACAGCCAATCTTTCATAACAGATTTTCATAACACGTTCTTCAACGCCTTCATACATCTGACTACCTGCTTTAAATTCCACATTTAAATATAGTTTTTTATTGTTTTGCTTTTTATAAGCTATCAAATCATCAATCACTTCTTCAAGTGTAGGTATTTCATGCTTATCTAGTATCTTCATCTCTTTTAATTCAGCCAATGTATATTGAAAAACATATCCATTTTCACCTGTCATTCGTTTTAAATCAAAATCATGAAAAACAATCACTTCTCCGTCTTTCGATAAATGAACATCTAGTTCAATGCCATCAGCACCAAGTTCTAATGCCTTTAAAAATGACTCTCTTGTATTCTCAACATATTCCCCATTAAACCCTCTGTGTCCAATAATTAGTGTTTCCATAATTTCCTCCTAGTTTACGTTTATGTTATAATTAATCTCAAGATTAATTATAACCATAGATGCTTAAGGTGTCAAAACTAAGTTTCTCTAATTCTACCACTATATGTAGTACTCGGTTGAAGCCTCCAAGTATACATATAGTGGTAGAAAATTCAACTATGTAGTTTTGACACCTTAACCTTTTATCAAACTTTTAGATTGGAGAATAATTATGAGAACTACAACAAAAGATTATTTCAGACTTTCAAAATTTTTAATACTAGTTTTAATTATATCTACACTTTTTATTCCTAATACAGTATCTGCTATAATACCCTACGAAACAACATTTATATTTGAACAAGAAGCTGAATATTTACGCGATTTAGGTGTTTTTTTAGGAAAATCAAAAGAAACTTTCGTACCTGCATTAGGAGATCAGTTAACAAGACAAGAAGGTATGAAGTTACTATCTGATATTTTTAGCTGGTCAATAGATGGCGATGCAAAAAGTGGATTTAGTGATGTAAGTTCTTGGGCAGAACCTTATGTTAAGGTTGCTCTTGATCATGGTGTTACAAATGGTATAGGTAATGGAAAATTTGGCGGACAAGACAATGTAACCTATGCTGAATTTTACACATGGATATTAAGAGAGTTAGGTGAATCTAACATATATTCAAATAATGATGAAACTTGGTTTAATAACGTTAAAGAATTAGCCACATCTAAACGATTTTTCTTCAATGAAATAACAAATGGCACTAACGCTATTAATAGAGATTATGCTGTTGGTATATTACATGATGTTCTTCCTTTATCGCCAGATGGGGAAACGCTTTCATTTTATGATAAAATCGAAGAAGCGAAAACTAAGGTTACAAGCCCATCTGCATCAAGCATTGTGCCTGTATCTGCATTTACTAAAAACAATCAAACTCAAGTCAAACTTAAAGACTCGAAAGAATTAACCATTATCTTAGATAATTACGTAGGTAATCCTATGTCCGTAGAAGTTGCAATGTGCGGTAAAAACTTATGTAACCTTATGATAAGTGATATACGTTCAACTGATACTTTAGGTAAATATATTGTCACATTGCCAAACGAACTTGAAGTTGGTGTTACTTACTATATATCTTCTCTTGTATTAACTGAAGCAAACAGCAATACTACTATTACCGACATAGCTGATAATGAATTCACTGTAGTTAATAATGACACCGATCCACA
>JAOZKH010000205.1 GCA_029935405.1 Vallitaleaceae bacterium
TCAAAAAAACAAAAACGGGATATTCAACTAATATAGATGTTTTAGAAAAATTAAGAAAAAAAAGTCCTATTATTGAACAAATAATACATTATCGTCAACTTACTAAGCTTAAATCAACTTATGCAGATGGATTATTTTCATTTGTTCAAGGAGATGGAAAGATTCATACTACATTTAATCAAACAATTGCAAGTACAGGAAGACTAAGTTCAACAGATCCTAATCTTCAAAACATTCCAATTCGTTTAGAACAAGGACGACTTATTAGAAAAGCATTTATTCCAAAAGAAGGTCATGTATTTATTGATGCTGATTATTCTCAGATTGAACTTAGAGTACTTGCCCATATTTCGGAAGATGATACATTTATTGATGCATATAAAAACAATCAAGATATTCATACAATAACAGCTTCTCAAGTTTTTCACGTCCCTTTTGATGACGTTGATTCATCTATGAGAAGAACGGCTAAGGCAGTTAACTTTGGTATTGTCTATGGAATAAGCGATTATGGCTTGAGCCGAGATTTAAACATTCCAATTACAGAATCAAGAGATTATATATCAAAATACTTTGAAAAATATCCCAAAGTAAAAACCTTTCTTGATTTAACTGTAGCTAAAGCATATGATGATGGATTTGTTACTACTATGTATAATCGTAAACGAATGATTCCTGAATTATCTTCAAGTAATTATATGCAGCGACAAGGTGGCGAGCGTATTGCTATGAATACACCTATTCAAGGTTCTGCTGCGGATATTATTAAGATTGCAATGATCAAAGTATATAAACGTCTTTGCAAAGAAAACCTTGAATCTAAACTTATATTACAGGTACATGATGAATTGATTATTGAAGCACCTAATAATGAAAAAGAAATTGTACTTAAGCTTCTTATTGAAGAAATGGAAAGCGCTGTTACTCTATTAGTACCTTTAACAGTTGATGCAATGACTGCCAAAAACTGGTATGAGGCGAAATAATGAAATGTATTATAATTGGTATTATAGGTGAAGCGGGTAGTGGAAAAACAACGATTACAAAATTTTTAGAAAGTAACTTGAACTGTCTCCATATTGAAGTAGATAAAATTGGGCATAATGCTTTAAATAACCAAGTGATTAAAGATAACTTAGTGGCCCATTTTGGTGATTTACTTGATATGCAAGGAAACATAGATCGTAAGATATTAGGCAGTATTGTGTTTAAGAATAATGCGGAATTATTATATTTAAATACAGTTACACATCCATATATTTTTAATGAAATCAAAAATCTAATTGAAGTTAAAAAAAATAGTTATGAATATATAATTATAGAGGGTGCGGTACTTATTGAAATAGGTGCCCATCAGTTGTGTCATCAAGTAGTTTATCTTTATGCTCCAAAAGAAATAAGAGAAGAAAGACTAGTTAAGTATAGAGGTATTCCACATCAAAAGGCTATAAATATAATTAAAGCGCAAAAAAAAGCAACGTATTATCAACAGTTTGCTGCAAAAACATTTGATACATCAAAGGGTGATGATGAGATGTTTGACAAAATCACTAGGTATTTTAGGAGCTTACATGAAAACAATTACTAAGGCACATTACAAGTTTATAAACACTATCATAAGTTATCTATTTAAGACTTTTTTATTTACTATGATTGTTGTTGTAACTAGTGGCTGTTCGACAATTGAACGCATAGCTGATTATAACTTAGATAGATTATATGAAGATAAGGAAGTGGTTGTAGATAATACAATCTATTTACCTGAGTCAACTTATATAAAAGATACGATTGAAATGGTAATGTTAAATCCTAATAGTCTTAATCCATTAGATTCAAATAATTACACTATAGATCAGGTTTTAAAATTGATATATGAACCTATTTTTGATTTAACTTCTGATTATGATTTGAAACCAAATATTATTGAAAATTATATAAAAGTAGCTGAAAGAAAATATCGGTTTACACTTAAAAATAAAAGTTTTCATAATAATAACCCATTAACAACAGAAGATATTCTTTTTAGTTATGAATATATCAAAAGTGCAGAAAGTTCTACATATGATTACTGCATTGAATATATTGAGTCAATTACAATCATTGATGAACATATATTTGACGTACAGTTTAATTCACTTAACTATTATAATTTGTATGCCTTAACTTTTCCAATTATTAGTAAAGAATATGTGGATTCAAAAGATTATAATAAAATGCTCCCTATTGGCACTGGTAAATATCAATTTTTGGACTTTCAAGAAATGATGTATCTCAAGTTGAATGGTAACAAAAATCATAAAACACCTCCTATAACTAATAATCTAAACATTAATATTGTTCGTGATTTTGAAGATGAGTATAATATGTTTTTATCTAAACGTATAGATATACATAGTCCATTAAAAACAAATTGGGCTAAATACTCGGATGATCAATTAATCAAACAATACTTGTACGATAGTCCTTATTATTATTATATCGGAATCAATCATAACAATACCTTTCTTCAAGACATTACGTATAGGAAGCTACTAGCAACAAGCATTCCTTATGATAAAATAGTGCAAGATGGGTTTTTAGGGCATATGAATCAAATTACTTTGCCTATAGTTAGCAACCATATTTTTGCTAATGAAATGGATCCATTCTATGCCAATGATTATTCATATTATAAAAATAATTATGATAAAAAAATGCGTTCTGACTACTTAACTAAACTTAGATTAGATTATCAATTTTTTGATTTAGAAACACAAACTTTAGAAATGATTTATAATCAAAAAGACGTATATCAGACTAATATAGCGCTTACAATTAGTGAAAGTTATGATGATCATAATATATTGATAAAGTTAATCCCGCTAGATTCGGCTGAGTATTTCAATGCTATTAAAGCAGGTCAATTTGACTTGTATATCGGCTCAATCAAAACTGGATTAATTCCTGATTTTGAAAGCTTATACAGTTCAAATGGCTCTTTAAATTTTGGAAAGTTTAATAGTCTTAATGTAGATGGATTATTAAATACTTATTATAAAGTGATGCAACCAACTCAATTTTACAAACTGCTTGAGAATATTTCTAAGGTAGTAACTGATGAGTTGCCAATTATACCATTAGGATTTTTAGAAAACGGATTATTTATACATAATCAAATAAATGGAGATGCTAATCCGACCTATTTTAATCAATTTTATGAATTCGATGAAATAGATGTTTTTGAGTAATTTTAGTATGATGTTTAAGCCAAATTATGTTATTATATAGACTAGGTAGGTGGAAATATGGAATTGATTAAGAAAATTATTATCTATAGAATTGAATAAAATATTGCCATATAGGGTATTCCAAATACTTGGAATTATTTATATCGCATCATTTTTAATCTCAATCATTTTTTTGCCGTTTTTGGAGCTTAAGTTCTCACTTACCGAGGAGGCTGAT
>JAOZKH010000206.1:0-1922 GCA_029935405.1 Vallitaleaceae bacterium
GGGTTCTCTTTTTCATATTAATTCTCCTTTTTTCTATTATATTATTTAATATTTGATTGATTGTGTTGATGTATTAATGTCATCAACTGTTTGGTATGTTTATATAATAGCGTAGAGATTTAAAGTTCAAATAAACAAATTCTAAAAATTTTCTAAAAGATTATTATATTTTTATAATATCAACCTTCGATAGGTTTGTTATTGATTTTCATTTTAATATAAAGCGGGAGAATGTCTATATACAATATACAAATCGAAAATCAAAGCAGCTAGCTAGCTATTGCGTCAACTATTTGGTACAATATATATATCAATGTCAACTGAGAAAATCATTATAAAACTTGATGGAGAGATTAATTTATGAAAATCAAACAATCACTTGCTCAAAGAAATATCATTATACTTATACTTTCAATTTTACCTTTCTTCGCAGGTATTGGAATCTCTGTTTATCAAAGTTCTGATACTGAATATTTAAGTGCTGCAATCAATATCTCAGGTTCACAACGGATGAGAACCATGTTGATTTCAAATTATGTCCAGGCCTATGTCGATGCTTACGACCAGGATAATACTGAAAACATAGAACTATATAAAAGTATACTTACAAAGGAAACAAATATATATCAAGAATATTATTATGCCTTAATAAACGGAAGCAAGGAATTAGGCCTAAAAGCAAATGAATTCCAAGAAATAAAGGCCAAAATACAATCCTTTCAAGATGAGTATAATATTTATGTCTCAAATACAATAGATGTTTTAGAACATCCAACTCATACTCATCATGCAAAATATGTAATCGCTCACTCCTTAGAAATCAAAAATAATTTTCACGATGTTACCGGTCTTTTTCAAGAAATTAATGATGATATAATACATAGTCAAAAATTAATTGACATTATGCTGATCAGTTTTGGTGCTTTTATCACTATTATCGGTATTTTTTTCTCTCTAAAAATCAGACAGAAAGAATATCATGCAAACTTCGATTATTTAACAAAATTAAAAAATAGACATAGCTTATTTGAAGACATTGAGAGCTTGGATATACGTAAATGTTCTTTGCTTTTTATTGATTTAAATAAGTTTAAGAACATCAACGATACATTCGGACACCAAATAGGAGACGAAATCTTATTTAATGTTAGCAAAAGGCTAGGAGATGTGTTTGGCTTTGATCATTTATATAGATATGGTGGCGACGAATTCATAGTAATTCTCGTTCATCCTGAAGGTACTTTTGTAGAGGAAGCTGTTGATGTTAAAATCAACGAAATCTGGCGAGTTTTTTCTAAAGCAATCGTTGATAGCCATCAAAGAGATCATTATATTGGATTATCCATGGGTGTTGTTCTAAGTGAAGCTCAGGTATCAAATTGGGATACTCTCATTAACCTAGCTGATGATTTGATGTATGACAGTAAAATAGTTTCAGGTCATGTCATAATGTGTAGTACTAAAGAGGATATTGCAAAAAGATCATATCTAAACGAAATTATTGATGAAGTATTTACATCAAAGTCCATTCACCTAAAATATTCGCCTGTTTATAATCTTTGTAAGAATAACATTTATCTATATCATGTGACTAGTTCACTAGAATACAACGGCGAGGTACTAGATGCAAAAACTTTTCTACCAATTCTCAAAAGAAAAGGTTATCTACGGGAAGTAGACAAATATATTTTGACTGAAATTGAAACCAATTATCATTCACTTAATGAAAAATTAGGTGATGGTCTTCATTCAATTCGAATTTCAATTAATTTTTCCGAAAATACATTAAGACATTTAAAAACTAATGGAATTCTTGAAATTTTATCAAATCTGCAAATTCCTAACAACACCATAGTGGTCAAAGTATCTGAAAGCCTTTTACAAGATAAAAGCATTCAATTGGCTCTTGAGATGTTAAAATC
>JAOZKH010000206.1:2022-3437 GCA_029935405.1 Vallitaleaceae bacterium
AAATCAAATAATATTTAAGTTGACATCGTCAATATTTTGTCATACTATTAACTTATTAAAAGGCATATGCCAAAAAAAAGGAGACTATAGAATGATTAAATCAGATGTATTAATAATTGGTGGTAGCGCTACTGGATTAGTAGCCGCAATGACCGCAAAAGCAGATCACCCAGAAAAAAAAGTGATTGTTATTAGAAAAGAAGAAAAAGTAATGATTCCTTGCGGTATTCCTTACATTTATGGAACCGTTAAATCAAGCGATAACAATATTCTACCTGATGGTGGTTTAAATAAGCTCGGTGTCGACATTATCGTAGATGAAGTAATATCTGTTAACACTAAAACTAAAATATGTATCACAAAACTAGGCGAAGAAATTTCATATGACAAACTTATTATGGGTACTGGTTCTAATCCAATTATTCCAGGATGGTTAGGTGGAACAGATCTTGACAACGTTTTTACAATTCCAAAAGACAAAGATTATCTTGATAATTTACAAGAAAAAATTGTGAATCTAAAAAAGATTATTGTTGTAGGTGGCGGTTTCATTGGAGTTGAAATTTCTGACGAATTAAATAAAGTGGGTAAAGATGTTACATTAGTCGAAATTTTACCATCTATACTTGGTGTTACTTTTGATGCTGAATTTTCAAACAAAGCACAAGATAACTTGATAAGTCGTGGTGTTGATGTAAAAAGCAACACTGGTATTAAGGCAATAAATGGAACTACAACCGTTGAAAGTGTGACTTTCAATAATGGAACTACCATAGAAGCAGATGTTGTAGTATTAGCCCTTGGTTATTTACCAAATACAAAATTGGCTGAATCTATGGGATTAGAACTTAATGATTTCGGGTTTATAAAAGCCGATCAATATCGTAGAACTTCAGTAGAAAACATATTTGCTGCAGGTGATTGTGCAGAAAAAGTAGATTTTGCTACTGGTAAATTAAGTAAAATAATGTTAGCTTCAACAGCATGTATAGAGGCTAGAATCGCTGCATTAAATCTATATGAGTTAAATACCTTTAGTGTTTTTAGAGGCACACTTGGTATCTACTCTACTTGTATTGGCGATACTGCTTATGGTGTAGCCGGCCTTATAGAAAAAACTGCCGTTAAAGAAGGTTTCAAAATAGTAACTGGTTCATTTACTGGAATAAATCGTCATCCAGGTAAAATTAGTGATTCTCATGAAGAAACTGTAAAGCTGATTGCTTCTGAGCGATCAGGTGCTATTCTTGGTGGCGAAGTACTCGGCGGAAAATGTACCGGTCAATTAATCAATGCTATTGGCATAGCTATTCAAAACAACATGACTGTTCATGATCTCATCATGACACAAATTGGTACCCAACCATTATTAACCGCTTCTCCTGCAGGATTCCCATTAATAAAAGCTGCTGAAA
>JAOZKH010000207.1 GCA_029935405.1 Vallitaleaceae bacterium
AAAGAAGATTTTATTTGTATTACTGATATAGCAGCTGCAAAAACAGGGGACTCAAGAGCGGCCGATGTCATAAAAAATTGGTTAAGAAGTAGATCGACTTTAGAATTTTTAGGTGCATGGGAATCGATGTACAATGAAAATTTTAAAGTGGTCGAATTCGACCACTTTAAACAAGAAGCAGGATTACATACATTTGTATTAAGTGTTTCTGAATGGATAAATAAGACGAATGCTATTGGAGTTTTTGTAAAGCGTGGTAAATATGGTGGTACTTATGCACATAAAGACATTGCTTTTGAGTTTGCTTCAGCTATAAGCCCTGTTTTTAAACTATATTTAATTAAAGAATTCCAAAGACTGAAAGTAGAAGAATTTAGTCAAGAAAAATTGGAGTGGAATGCTAAGAGATTTTTGAGTAAAAGTAACTATTTAATTCATACAGATGCAATAAAAAATAATATGATTCCGAAATTAGATTACTCAAAATCAAATGAGTGGCTGGTTTATGCAAAAGAGGCGGATTTGTTGAATGTTGCTTTATTTAAGTGTACAGCAAAGGATTGGAGAGAATCAAATCCAGAGTTAGCATCAAAATCAAATATTAGGGATTATGCAACAATAAATGAATTAACAGTTTTATCAAATCTTGAAACACATAATGCTGAAATGATTAAACAAGGTATTGATAAAGAAGCAAGATTTAAAGCATTGAAAGATATTGCTAGTTATCAATTGAATGTTTTAAATGAAGCAAATAGTTTGAAGAGTGATCAAACACTATTAAACTGATGATGGCCCTACAACTTGAAAGCTGTCGTCGAAATAATTGGTAGAACACATATATTATTAATTCTTTAATGTATGAATATTTTGAACAACAATTTGGTATACTTTTTATAAAAAGGAGTGTACCATAATGCAAAATTCAATTTACAATATTCTTAATGAAATGGCAGAGTACCTTAATATTTCACAAATGAAACACTTGCAAGAGATATTAATAAAAAGACTTGAAGAAGATAATGAAGAAGTTGAAGTAATTCAGAATTCAGAGTATGTGGAAATGTATCTATCAGCAAAACAGATTGAAGGGTGTTCACCAAGAACAATCAATTATTACCAGTCCACTTTATCAAACCTGTTTAGTGTCATTGAATTGCCAATTCGAAGGATCACGACTGAATTAATTCGTGAATATTTGAAAGGTTATCAATCGATGAACAATTGTAGTAAGGTGACCGTAGATAATGTGAGAAGAAATTTATCCAGCTTTTTCTCATGGTTAGAGGTTGAAAACTATATAATTAAGAACCCCATCAGACGAATCCATAAGATAAAGGTTGGTTTAACGGTAAAGGAAATCATAACTGATGAGAACATCGAATGTATGAGAGATGGTTGTCAAACATCACGTGATTTAGCAATGATTGACTTGCTGTATTCTGCAGGTATTAGAGTAGGCGAACTGGTGAATCTAGATATAATTGATGTGAATTTTGAAGAAAGAGAATGTATCGTTTATGGAAAAGGCGACAAGGAAAGACGAGTATACTTTGATGCCAAAACTAAGTTGCATATTATTCAATATCTTAAGGAACGTAGAGATAAAAACTTAGCACTATTCGTATCATTGAACAAGCCACATGATAGATTGAAGATTAATGGCGTAGAGATCCGACTGAGAGAATTAGGAAGAAGATTAGAAATCGGAAATATATATCCGCATAAATTTAGACGGTCTATGGCAACAAGAGCCATTGATAAAGGGATGCCTATCGAACAGGTACAACAGTTGATGGGGCATCAGCAGATTGATACAACTATGCGATATGCAATGGTTAATCAAAATAATATAAAAATATCGCATAAGAAATTTATAGGATAATACTATTCTAACTCTTCACAAACTCACTTATATAGAATATAATATAAGTGAGTTTGTAAAAAAGGAAGGTGTTCATTTTGACATATATCGAAAGAATAAAAGCTATATTACAGGAGCATAATGGATTGATCTTTACCAAAGATATCACTGAAAATAATATCCCCAGAGTATATCTTGCTAGTCTTGTAAAGACTGGAGAAATTGAGCGAGTTAGTAGGGGTGTCTATGTAGATACAAATAAGATTGAGGATGAAATGTATTATTTGCAAGTGAAGTATCCAAAGTTGATATATTCACATGAAACAGCGCTATTTTTTCATGGCTTGACAGATCGGACACCTTTTGAGTATTCAGCAACAGTACCAAGTGGCTACCAGGTAATGAGTAGAGTATCAGAGAGCATGAATCTATATTATATTAAGAAAATGCTTCATCAGGAAGATATTGTTACTATGATGACATCCTTTGGTAATAACATAAATGTATATTCTATTGAAAGAACAATATGTGATATTGTTAGAAGTAGGAATCGGATGGATAGTCAAATTGTTAATGAAGCTCTTAAAAGATTACCTAATCGAAGTGAGATGGATTTTTCAAAAGTGATGATGATTGCCAATACGATGAAAATAGAAAAAATAGTTAGAGGGTACCTGGAGGTGCTACTATGAGTAGTAAATCAACTAGTTTTAAAGCGAAAATCAGAAACATGGCTCGAGAAAAAAATATCTCGGCACAGATTGTTATGCAGAATTTTATGTTTGAAAAATTCATAGAAAGACTTTCTGTTTCAGATTATAAGGCAAAATTTATACTTAAAGGTGGCCTGTTAATTGGGTCAATGATTGGGATAGAAAATAGAGCAACAATGGATATGGACACAACACTTATGAATTTCCCGTTGGATAAAGAATCCTTAGAGAAGGCATTAAACAATATTTGTAATATTGGATTAGAAGATGATATTGAGTTTTTCTATAAAGGGATAAAAGAAATTCGTCATGATGATAGCTATGGTGGTTATAGAGCAAATATTGAATCTGTTTATGATTCTATTGTGACACCAATGCATATTGACATAACGGCAGGGGATGCCATGACACCAAGTGAAATAGGATATGAGTATAAAAGAAGTTTTGGTGATGGTTCGATAAATATTTTGGCATACAATATAGAAACTGTGCTTGCGGAAAAATATGAAACTGTATTACGTCGAGGTGAAGCAAATACAAGACCAAGAGATTTCTATGATATATATGTACTAACAAAAATATTGAACTATGATAAGAAATTATTCGATTTGGCTCTACAAAATACAACTATTCACAGAAAATCTGTGTATATTCTTAAGGAAGAGAATACAGTGCTTAGAAGCATAAAAGAAAGCAATATACTGAAGGAACAATGGAATAGGTATAAAAAGAGATACCCATATGCTCAAAGTATTTCTTATGATGAAGTTATAGAAGCGATTCAGAGATTACATGAGTATATTGGTACGAAATAGTTGTGGTCGTCAAAATATTTAGCCCTATAACTTGAAA
>JAOZKH010000208.1:0-365 GCA_029935405.1 Vallitaleaceae bacterium
TCAAACCCAGAAGTCGGATCTATAAGTGCTGTGTGGTGTGCGTGGGATGAACCAGCAATTGGCGTATCGCAAGCTTTGGCTGATGCTGGCAGAGATGAAGTAATTGTTGTTGGTGTTGATGGTAACTCACAAGCAGTAGAAATGATACAGGGTGAAACGAATTTAATTGCCACTGTAAAACAAAACTTTTCAGGTATGGCAGAAATAGTCGTTTCTGAAATGGAAAATACTTTCAATGGTGTAGAGGTTGTAAACGGAGATAAATTTGCGCCTGCATCTATTATTGATTAGTTAATGTAAGTCTTCTTTATAGACTCGGTTACCTAGGTGTATTAAAAAGGAAATCGAGTCTATAATTATAGAAG
>JAOZKH010000208.1:375-2554 GCA_029935405.1 Vallitaleaceae bacterium
TATTAGTTACATGGCACAAAGTTGTTGAGGTAATAATTATTAACTTATGAACAACTATCTAAGGAGAAATTATGCTTTTAAGAATTGAGAATCTCAGCAAAAAATTTGGAAAAATATATGCATTAAACAATATTAGTATGGATATTGAAGAAGGTGAAATACATGGTTTGGTTGGTGAAAATGGTGCAGGAAAGTCAACGCTCATAAAAATGCTAACTGGAGTATATTCTATTGAAGAAGGGGATATTATTTGGAACTCTCATAATACTAAAATTGAATCACCACATCATAGCCAAACATTAGGTATAAATGTAATTCATCAAGATAGGCACCTTATACCATCATTTAGTGGAGTGGAAAATATTTTTTTGGGAATAGAATATGAAAAAAAGATGAAATATATTATAGATTATAAAAAAATGAGGACTAGGGTTAAAGAAGTCATTGCTGAACTAGGAATTGATGTTCCGTTAGATATTCATGCATCAAAACTAACACCTCCGCAAGCTACTTTAATAGAGATTGTAAGAGCTATGATGACACAGTGCAAGTTACTAATTCTTGATGAACCTACAGCATCTCTTACTGATAAAGAAACAGAAATCTTATTTCGACTTATTAAGAAGTTAAAAAAAGCAGGCACTTCAATATTATATGTTACACATAGAATGGATGAGATATTTGAATTGACTGATAGAGTGACTGTATTTAGAAATGGAGAAAAAATTGATACAGTTATGACAAATCAAACGAATAAAGATGGCTTAGTCACCCTAATGAGTGGTGATTTTGTTAGCTTTAAAAAAAATCAAAATACTAATTTTGGTGAAGAAGTTATAGTTGTAAATGGTATAAAATCAAATGATGGCAAAGTTATATCAGGAGATTTTTCAGTAAAAAAAGGTGAAATATTAGGTATTTTTGGACTTGGAGGAAGTGGAAGAACAGAACTTTTAGAAAGTATATATGGAAGTAGAAAAGCTGAAGGCAGTATAATGTTAAATGGCAAAGAATATAAAAAAAGAAGCCCAAGATTGTCTTTAATGAATGGTGTTGTTCTAATATCGGAGGATAGAAGAGGAAAAGCACTAATTACTAGCTTGACTGTGAAAGAAAACACCGTGTTGGCGACATTAGACAAGTATGCGGCATTTGGTTTCCTAAGTAAGAAGAAAGAATTGCTGGATACAAATAGTATGATAAAAAAACTTTCTATTAAGACTTATGGTGCTAATCAAAGAATTAGCGAACTATCAGGCGGTAACCAACAGAAAGTGGTTTTTGCTAAAGCATTACTATCAAAACCAAAAGTTATTTTATGTGATGAACCAACACAAGCTGTTGATATTAAAACACGTAATGAAATTCATAGATTACTAAAAAATATGGCTGATGAAGGAACGGCAGTTGTTTTTGTATCGTCAGATTTGAAAGAAGTTCTAGATATTGCGGATAATGTTCTAGTAATGGCAAACGGGTCAACCCGGGAAAAGCTGAATAATAAATCACTTTCTGCTGAAGCGGTATTGGCGAGTTGCTATAATTATTAATTAAGGAGAGGTAATCATGTATAAAAATGAAAGTATATCAAAAGTCTTTAAGAATTACGGTACAATTATTGCAGGTATTATAATTATAATAGTATTTAGCTTGGCCAAACCTTCTGCATTTGCAAGTTATGCAAATTTTATTAATATATCAAGACAGATATCATTACTAGTTGTTATATCTATAGGTGCGACGCTTATAATGAGTGTAGAAGAATTTGATTTGTCAATTGGAGCAATAGCAAGTCTTGGTGGAGTTCTGAGTGCAAAAGCAGCAGTTGCTGGATTACCAATAGTAATGTGTATAGCTTTACCTATAATAGCATGTCTTATCATTGGTTACATAAATGGTTGGATTGTAACAAAGTTTAAAGTTTTATCTTTTATAACAACATTAGCTATGAGTACGGTTATAGCTGGATTGACATTTTGGTTAACAGGTGGAGCAACTGTTTTTGAAAATATACCCAAAAGTTTTAAAGTCATAGGTTCAAAATCAATTGCTACACTGCCCATTTTATCAATTATTATGCTTTCATTAATTGTGTTTTTTTGGTTTGTTATGAAAAATACTACTTTTGGAAGAAAATTATATGCTATTGGCGGTAATGAAGATGCTTCAAGAGTAGCAG
>JAOZKH010000208.1:2564-3428 GCA_029935405.1 Vallitaleaceae bacterium
CTGTTACAAAGTACAAAAATTGGGCGTTTGCAATATGCGCTGGAATGGCTGGTCTTTCAGGCATTTTACTTTCATCTAGATTAGGATCAGCACATCCAAATGGTGGTGATGGAATGTTTCTTCAAGCATATGCGGCAGTGTTTTTGGGACGAACAGTATTTAAAGAAGGGGTACCAACAGTAATAGGTACATTTATTGGAGCGGCAATACTTGGCATTTTAGCTAATGGATTAACAATAATGCAGGTGCCAACATTTTTACAAGATATATTAACAGGAATAATTATAATTGTTGCAGTAGTTGCACAAAAAATGGGGAGTGAAAGAAATTGATATTAGCGTCAAATTTAAATAAACAGATATTTATTGAACGAGAAAAAACCTTGATTGGATATTTTTTAGCAGGTTATCCATCAATTGAAACCTTTTTGGAGTTGATGAGAATGTGTGATAGTGCAAATATAGACATTCTAGAGATTGGCATACCATCATCAACACCATATGCGGATGGTAAGATAATTAGAAATGCTCATAAATTAATGGTTGATAAAGATATAGACATATTAAAATTGTTAAAAAAAATTCGTAAAAGAACAAATAAACCAATATGGATAATGGCCTATTATGATGAATTCATTAAGAATAAGGAATACAAAAAATATGTAAGTGAAAACGTAGTAGATGCATTTGTTATTCCTGATATGGAATTTGAAGAGAGGGTGGCTTTTAGGAAAAATATGGAGGCATATGGAATTGATGTCTTAGGTTTTACGGATCCCTCAATGACAAGTAAAGAAATGTGTTTATGTTTCGAAGAATTTTGTATCGTATATCAGCAACTCTATAGTGGCATTACCGGTGAAAA
>JAOZKH010000209.1 GCA_029935405.1 Vallitaleaceae bacterium
CTCACTAATGAATACACAAAAGTTGGATTAGTATCGGGATCAGTTGTTATAAAATCGCCAACCAATGAACCAGATACATTGCTTTCAATAACTACATTATTAGATAATAAAACATCTATTGGTGCTTTATTAAAGGCATAAGACTCAACTAACGATGGCGTATTGCTTACAATTCCATCATTAGAATTTGTTGTTGAATCGATAATTTTACCATCTGATATATCTTCAAATTTATAATACATAACTAGGTCATCACTATTTGAATCTATTTCTTGATACATACTATCTTGAATTTCTGTTTGTGTTCGCACATCTTGCCATAGTCTTAATTCATCAATACTACCATCTAAGAATTCAGATCCGCCTGTTAACGTTCCTAAGTTAATCAAGGAACTATCGTTGATGATAATTGGATCGGTCGAAGCATTAGCAGTTTTAATAATTTCTCCATCCACATAAACAATCGTACTACCATCACTACTATCCCATGAATATGCTATATGACTCCAAACACCTGTCTCAATTGCATTTGCTGCAGAGACAGACACCGCATTAGTCGTTCCGCTATTACTAAAAGCGTAAATATTTGTACCACCACTTATAGCAAATGTAAGACCATTCGTTGTCCCATCACTCTTTCGCATGTGGAATAATTCTTGCCATGATTTTGTCGAATCAATTTTAGCCCATGCTTCAATCGTGTATGAACTTAATGAACTTATATCATTTAATTTCCCTACTGAAACATAATCGCCTGATGAATCATCTACACTACCATCAAAATCAAGGGCTGCCCCTGGTTCAGGCATAAACGTTTCAACCGTCGAATATGGACTTACCCATGTATCATCAGTAAAATTCATTCTTACATAATAATCCGTATAGCCATCTAGACTTAATCCTGTTACAGTGTGAGTTGTCTTACTACCATCTGTAACATTGTCACTTTTCACAATAGTTGAAAAATTCGAATCACTTGCAATTTCAATGATAAATGAATCCGCATTACTTACTTCGTTCCAAGCAATATCAATGGTTGTTTTTGTTGCTTTTTCTACAGTTATGTTAAGAGGTCGTAAAGCATATGAATTTACCCATGCTGGACTACTATTCAAGCTACCATTATTATCACCTGATTTATCTGTTAAAACAGCGCCACTTCCTTCATTAAAGTCAAAGTAAGATACTAATCCCGCTTCATCACCATTTAAAGTTAGATGCATATGATCTTTAATTTCTAACTCAGTTCTTTCTACATTCCAAATTCTTAGTTCATCCATTTCAAAAGTAGCATAATTAACATCATTAAATGATCTACCTATTTCAAAGTCTTCATTATTAGTACTTAGAGGTGTTGTTGCTACTACAGATGTACCTGGCGTAACAATTGGTGATACACTATATTCTACTTCTTCACCATTTAAAAAGATTCTTCCTTGATTACCTGAGCTAACTGTAAATGCAAAATGATTCCATTCGTTTGTAGAATAATCAGCATTATATGTTCTGACATATGTATCGCCACCACCATAGTCCCAATAAATATCATTACTACTAGGATCAATATAGATACGCATACTTTCATCAGCATCAGATACAGATTTGGTAAAAATCGATTGACCGCCCTCGGCTAATGGATTCATCCAAAACTCTACCGTTAATGCCTCTTCAAAATCTAATGTAGCATGGTCTGCAACCGCAATATAATCATCCTCTCCATCAAATCTTAAAGCATACCCTGGCTCAATCATAAATGTATGTACAGTTGAATACGAAGTCATCTCATCAGAAGTAATTGCTGCCATACGGTAATAGTAAGCTGTATTTTCAGCTAAGGTTTGACCTGAAACCGTATATTTATAAACTACGTTATCTACATTTTCATCAGCACCTACCGTTATATTTATCGGACTTGAAAAAGCAGCATGATCATCTATTTGAATTGCAAAATCTGTAGATGAATCTCCTTCTGTCCATTTTGCAGTAAATTCTGTAGATGTAACATCTATAAGGTTTATACCTACTGGTACCATAGCATCAGATTCTGTCCACGTTGCTCCAGATATTGTCCCATTATTGTTATAGCTTGATTTGTCTTCTAAACCAGTTCCTGAGGCATTATTGAAATCATAATATGCTACCAACCCAGATTCGCTACCAATCAGTTCTGTATATAGTGTTGATTGAATTTGTTCTTGAGTACGAGCAACATTCCATATACGTGTTTCATCCATTTCTCCATTTAAATAGTATGCGTTGGTTCTAACTTTACCAAGGAATAGTGGATTATCATTTACATCAATCGCTCCAGTTGCAACTTTTTGTCCTACTAATTCACCATCTAAATATATCTTTTGAAAAGCACCATCATATGTTGCAGCAATATGATGCCATCCATTTAACATATATTCTTTAGACACATAAGCTTCAAGTCCATGATCTCCCACAGTTATATCATCATTTTCCTTTTTCAGATTAAATCTAATTGATTCAGTCGTTTCATAGCTCAGAGAGAATCCTCCGGTCATTTCAGAAAAAGCTTTATCAAGTAGAAAAGTGTGATTATCTAGATTATTGAAATCCACCCAAGTTTCTAATGTGATTTGCCCTGTTATATCTAAACTACTACTGTCAGGTATTTCTACATAGTCATTGCCATCAAATTCAAGTGCATTATGATTAACTCCTTGTAACCTTGGTCCATCACTTGTCATTTCCCATATACTATTAAAATCCCATGATGGCAAATAAGATGGATTTTGGAAAAATGTTATGTCTTTAAAATTACCTGTTGATAAATTTTTCCCCTCAAGAGAACTTCCATCTTCATCACTTCTTGTACCTCCACCGACAAGCATTCCGTCATATGCCCAATTGTTTGTAAGTGTATGTCCTCCTACTGGATTTGCAATAATACGTCTAGATGTACCAGCACAAGTGATGTTATTCATAAAAGCAATACTGTCAGTTATTTCAACACGACCTCCTGCTGAACCTACTAAACCACCAACGCCGTTTCCATTATTCATATCCCCTAGTGCTAAACTTCTGTTTATATATACTTCTGATGCAGGAAATCCTACGATTCCCCCTACTTCGTTAGATGAAGCGTTAATAACAACATCAGAGAATGAATCATTAATTGTCACCGTATTATTACTTGTGTAACCGATTATTCCACCACTGCCTCTACCATCTGGATCGGCGCTTGTATCTGTAATTATTCCTGCAACCATAACCCTTTCAATCAACGAACCTAAAGAATGTGCAGCCAACACACCAGCTTGCCCATCTTTTTTAGTAATATTAGCATCTAGAATTGCTAAATCTTTGATAGAACTTTGATCGGTTAGATAATTATATAATCCACCACTAGTTAAAGAGTTTTGATAAAGATTAGAGATAGAATGTTTATTTCCATCAAAAGT
>JAOZKH010000063.1 GCA_029935405.1 Vallitaleaceae bacterium
TCTTTATTCTTTATTCTTTATTCTTTATTCTTTATTCTTTATTTCAACTTATCAAAACTCTTTATTATTCCATTATATATTCCTTGAGCCATTAATTCTTGATGTTCTTCATCTGTTAATAAAGTCAAATCAAGATTATTTGACATATATCCCATTTCAAGCAATGCTGCAGGCATTTTGGTATATTTTAATACATATAAATTATCTCGTTCAGATATTACTTTATCCACAAAAGAAGTCCCTTCAACATAAGCATCATGAACTGTTTTTGCAAATTCATAATTGCTCATCTCTCGATTAGTTTCTCTATCCATATATAAACTAACCGCCCCTGTCTTAATTGTATAATAAGAGTCACAATGTAAACTCAAAAACAAATCTGAATCTACCTCATTAGCTAAGGAAGCGCGATTAGCAAGAGATACATGACTATCATCAAGTCTAACATAATAAGTTTTTATCTCTTTATTTTTATCCAAATATGTTTTTAATTTCAAAGTTACTTGAATATTAATATCTTTTTCATAATAACCCCTATTACTTGCTCCTGGTTTCCACCCACCATGACCTGGGTCGATAACAATAATATTATGATATATCTCCTGTGGTTTTTTAACATTAAATACTAAGTCTTCTCCATGTCTAGACATTGATACACCTTTGATACCATTAGTATTGATTGTTATCTTAGTATCCCCGGCATCAGTTAATACAATATCAATGGTATCTATTCCTTCACTATTGACTTTTATATTACTACTCACAAATTTATCAATATGATTACCCGGTACAAATAAATGAAACTTCTTATTAAGATATTCATCAACTCCAATTATATTATCAACTGTTGTCAAACTTACAATATCATGAAGAATCAACATGGATTCATTACCTACGGAATAGGAAATCTCCTTAAATTCCGGTTCTAAAAATCTAATCCTTGTAGTATCTGGTTCTGGCATAGATATTTCGTATTGAGCTGCATCTGTCAAATCCACATTAAGGTTTGTAGTTGTTGCATCTGTCTTAGATAATGATAAAGACTTAATAAAATTTCCATTTATATCATTTAAATCTTTTGAAACTAATGTATTTGTATTCTTTATATCAAAAGATAATGTAGTTGCATCAGGTCGATATGTATGAATTTGATCTGTACTAACTCCTTTAATATCAATATAATCGCTAGTACTATCTTGCCCTATTGTTAATCCATCAATATGATTAGTTACTATATCAATAAATATCTTTTCCCGATTTTCATTCATTCTTACATTAAATATCACGCCTGACCTATTAAGGTCAAATCTAATTACACAATTACGGTTACCAGTTTGACCTCCTGTATACTCAACAATTGACAACGCATCAACAATAGTATTGTCGTCATATTCAAAACTCGTAGTTTTCATATCAAGAGTTGCCTTAAGAACATATAGTTCCATAATATTATCTTCAACAGATGTTATTATTCCTGATATCGGATTATCTGCTGAAACTTCGAAAGTCACTTTTTCAGGAGTCCCCTCGTCATAATTAAATAAAAGATTATATATTTCTACTGAACCAGATTCAATTGATTCGATATCTGTTACTATTTTATTTTCTGTTAGTGGGGTCTTTTCATCTTGCGATGCAGTAATAATAATCGGATTATTTTCAAGTATAGTGCCATTAATTATACTTCCATTATATGGCGCAACAAATCCTTCCGTATTTAACTCACTTAACATTCCGTTATTTATCAAGTCATTTTGCTCTATCGTTTCACCAGGAATAACACCTGTATAGTCATCACTATATAGTTTTGCAGCATAATTTTCTGCATCCCATTTAACAATATAACCTAATTGCTCTGCAACAAAGCGAAGTGGAATCATTGTTTTTGCATCTTTTTTACTCATATCTCTAATTAGTTTTGCAGGAACATCAAGAAGGACTTCCTTACCATTAACCATAGCTATATTTGAATCAATCTTTAAAACTACAAACTGATCACCATACAACACATGAATCTCTTGTCTATCGCTTATCCATTGCACCGTTGCTCCAACAAGTTCACTTTCAAACACTTCACGAACAGGTACTAGTGTTCTAGCATTAATAATAACAGCTGGCATATCCCCGGTTCTAATTACCTGGTCATCAATTACAATATCAACTAACCTTTGGTCATATTTCACTGTCACACCATCATACTCTAGAAAAAGATTTGTAGAATATTCTCCTCCACTTATATATATGCTATTCATTATAATCAAAACAATAATCAATGCCATAGGTACTAATCGTATATTTTTCTTCATTATGTTCTCCTATTTATCCATTTCTCTATGTTTCTTTTTTTCTAAATACATATTTCTATCCGCTATTTTGAGAACATCATCAAAGTATATTCCATCATTCGGAAATAAACCTGCCCCTAAACTTAAACTTAAAGAAATTTCGTGTAAAAGCTTATCTGTTCTAAATTCATCATCAATATTATTGTTTAATCTTTCTTTAACACTCGTTAGTTCGGTTCTTTTATTTATGTATGGGGCTACAATCAAAAACTCGTCACCGCCTACTCTAAAAACTAATTCTTCGCTTCGTGTGATTTTATTTAGTATCTCTCCTACTTTTTCAAGCACTTTATCCCCTATTAAATGTCCATATTGATCATTAATCTTTTTAAATTCGTCTATATCAATATGGATCAAAGCATATTGATGTTTGTTTGTCTTAGCTTCAGATGTAAGTTGTTTTTGCACATTTTCTAGATAACTCCGATTATAAAGTTTGGTAAGCGAGTCATGAAATAATGCAAATTTAAGTTTATAAGCGGATTTTTGTATATAAAAAACTACCGCTCCAAGTATCAAGGAAAATAAAAAACCCATTGCTAAACCACTAATTTTTGTACCCGAAAATTCGTTCCATCCTTCTAAAGGACTTACATATATAATCCAATTCTGATTCTTTTGCATATAGAAAAACAAGGGATCACTCCCTACTATTTCTTTATTGCCCACAATAAATTCAAGGTCTTTTTGATTGTAAATCGCAATATTCATACTCTCTTTTGTAGCTAACTTTACTATCTCTTGATTTACAATATCAGCACGAAGAACAATGCTTACTTGTCCCCAATAACTGCCTTCACTGTCCTCTATTGGAATACGAATAATATATCCTTCTCCTCCTTGAACTAACTTAACAGGTCCTTGAAAGAAAATAACTTTATCATTTTTTGTTTTAAGGATAATTTCCTTTTGCAACTCATTCTGTGCAAGATCCACTCCAATTGAACTTTCATTACCCTCATAGGGATAGTTAAATATTATTGTAGTATCTTTAATAATAGCTACATTTCGTATTATATCCATATACTCCTCTAATAAATATTCAAGGTATTCTTCCGTTTCTTCTTTTGATAATGTACCATTTACTTTTAAATATGCCTGATATCCCGCGATAGGAGCTATCCCTGTCTCCATTAATTTTTCGAATTTTACTTTAAAGTTAATATAATTATCTTTAAACTCTATAACCTCATAATAATGTAGTTTTTCTCTGTATGATGAACTAATAAATATAGTCACAATCACTGATGCTACTATAGTTGCTAGTGTTACAAATATAATTTTTGTAATTGGATAACTTAAGTGATATTTACTTTTTTCTCTATTCATTACCCACCCATCTTTCTTTTCTATTATATTATATTTCATTAGCCCATTCTATTTTATTATACCATTAAATCAATCTAAACTCTAAACATATTAGTAAAAAAATGTTTATGAAAGTATAAAAATTTCGGTTGTAAATAAAGCTACAAAAACTCAAGTCAAATATATGATTGTACAATAGACTAGTATCTTGTATAATGAACTTTCATGTTACAAAATTTCTACGCAAAACATACAGGAGATTAAGTATGAATAAGATTATAAAAGGCTTTTTTGGGTCTTTTTCACAATATTTTGATTTACCAAAACAAATCTATATTCTTGCATTGCAACGATTTGTCAATTCAGTAGGAGGGTTTGTATATCCATTTTTAGCTATGTTTTTAAGCACAAGACTAGGCCTAGATACTGCACAAATAGGGTTTATCATGCTTATTTCAGCAGTCGCTGGAATTCCTGGCACATTAATTTCAGGATATTTAGTTGATCATTTTAATCGAAAAATTATTTTGATTATTCCAAGTGCTATAACAGCTATTATATTTATTATTTGTGGTTTTCTTGGAAACTCCATATTAATTCCTCATCTAATAATATTATCAAGTTTTTTTAGAAGTTTCTCTGGTCCTGCAAGTGGTGCAATGACCACTGATCTCACAACTCCTACTAATAGAAAACAAAGTTTTTCCTTTTTATATTTATCTATGAATTTGGGCCTTGCAGTAGGGTTTACCCTAGCAGGAAAATTATTTGAAAACTATACCGATTGGTTATTCTTTGGGGATGGAATAACAACATTATTAAGTTTGTCACTTGTATTAATATTTATTAAAGATACTAAACCAAACCAAAAAGAAATTGACAAAATCAACGCTTCTTCACGTACTGAAGAAATGGAAGAAAAAGGTCATATTATTAGCGCCTTAATAAAAAGACCCTTCCTTTTGGCTTTCGTAGTTATTACTACTATTATTGGATTTGTTTATCAACAACATGGATTTATTATGCCACTACATTTAGAAGAGCTATTTCCAAAATTAGGTGCATCCTACTTTGGAAATATTATGACGGTTAATACATTAATTGTTATATTTTTCACCCCCATACTAATGCAGTTAACCAAAAAATTCAAACCACTATTTAATATTGCTATTGCCTCTATTGCCTATATTATTGGATTTGGCATGTTATCATTTAGCAACGATATATATTGGTTCGTTTTATCTGCTTTTATATGGACAACTGGTGAAATCATAGCTACAGTTAATACAGGTGTTTATATTTCAAATCATTCACCTATTAATCAAAGAGGTGGATTTAGTTCAATTATTCATTTAATACAACATATAGGTAGATCTATGGCGCCATATATAATGGGTTTATATCTCCTTGATCATTCTAAGTCTCAAGGTTGGTTATTAACGGCCGTAATCGCATGTTTTGCCTTCATCTCAATTGTATTATTGAACTCATATGAGAACAAACGAAAGATAAAATCATGAAGAAAACAACAATATTTATTTTGGCTATGATTCCCTGTTTATTATGGTCTAGCGTATTTCCCGTAGTAAAACTACTATTATTAGAAGTGGATATCAGTAACGGTTCAAGCAGTAAGATTGCTTTAGCAGGTATGCGATTTTTTACTGCAGGCTTATTGATTTTAATTACTTCAATGATTATAAACAAAAAAATCCCACTACCTTTAAAGGGGCAATGGACTAATCTATTATTAGTTGGGCTTTTCCAAACTACTGGACTTTATTCCCTATTCTATATTTCTATTGCTTTTGTTACCGGTGTAAAAACTTCTATTTTAAGTCAAGGTGGTATTTTTTATATGATTATACTTGCCTATTTATTCTTAGATGAACGAATTAAACGTCAACACATTATTGGTATCAGTTTTGGAATAATTGGTGTGGTAATCCTGAATATAAATAATTTCGCCGAGACAAAGCAACTGTTTGACATAACTTTTAAAGGTGAAGGACTACTACTACTATCTGGAGTTTTTGGTTCACTTGGACAGATTATAGCAAAAAAACGCTGTAGCAATATACCACCTATGACTTTAAATGGTTGGCAAATGACGCTTGGAGGTGGTACCCTCTTAATTATAGGTATTATAAGTAATAAAGGAATTGTTCCTCTTACAAGTGGTTTCAGCGTTTTTCTAATGTTTTATTCCATAATCGTTGCTGCTGTCGGATTCACCATATGGTATTTTCTATTACAAAAAGTCAATGTAACCGATTTAGTTCCATACAGGTTAACTATTCCTGTATTCGGCAGTATTTTTAGTGCAATATTCTTACCAAACGAAACTATTACTCTAAATATCATTTTAGGTTTAATATTCGTAATTTTTGGTATGTATATTATTAGTATATTCGACAAAAGAAAACTCTAAATTAAATAAACCTAAACATCTTTCATACTAAGCAACTTTTGCTTTAAATCATTTTCAATACGTGCAAGCTCTGCTTCTGCTTCCCTTCGTTTTGCCTTACCTTCAATTTGAATTTTCATTACTTCATCAAGCGTTGTAATCAGTGACTCATTAGTGAATTTCAATGTTTCAATGTCAATAATGCCTCGTTCAGATTCTTTAGCTGTGTCAATGGTTGCCATTTTAAGCGTCTCTGCATTTTTCTTAAGAAGTTCATTTGTCATATTTGTAACTTCTCTTTGAGCTTTTGCTGCTTGCCCTGCGTGAGTCACACCAAGCGCTAGCACCATTTGACTTTTCCATAATGGTATTGTGTTAACGATAGTAGACTGAATTTTCTCAGCCATTAATGTATCATTACTTTGAACAAGACGAATTTGTGGTGCCATTTGAATTGATATCATTCTTGTTAATTCAAGATCGTAGATTTTTTTCTCAAAGCGGTTACAAAGTGATGTCAAGTCATTAACTGCTTGAGCATGTTCAGCTAGACCTGTAGAATCCGATTGTTTGATTAATTTAGGAAGATCATCTTTTCTAACATTTACAAGCTTTTTCTTCCCTGCAAGTATATACATTGATAATTCCTTGTAATATGTTTTATTAAGGTCATACATTTTATCTAGCATAGCAACATCTTTAAGTAATTTTACTTGATGACCTTCAAGAATCTGAGTAATCGAAGTTACATTAACTTCTGCTTTTGCATATTTTGTTTTCATTTCAGTAAGTCTATTAGATGATTTTTTAAAAAATCTTTTGATTCCCTTTTCTTCTTCTTCAACATCGAAATTTTTAAGCTCAGTAACAACATTGGTCAACATATCACCAATTTCGCCTAAATCTTTAGTCTTAACATTATTTAGTGCAACTTCCGAAAAATCCGCAATTTTTTTCTGTGCACCTGCTCCATATTGAAGTACTAGGTTTGAATTATTAATCTCAATCTTATCAGCAAACTCTGCTAGTTGTCTACGTTCATCCTCATTTAGAACGCTTTCATCAAAAGTAGGTGTTGCTTCCTGATTAGCTTCCTCCTGCTCTGCAATTTTTTCAGTTGTTTCTTCACTAAATGGCTCAAATGTTAAAGTTGGTGTTTCTGAATTCATTAGTTTTCTCCTCCTTGATTATTAGTTAAATCAAATTCTTTTTCTGTTAACCCTTCTTGAGCAAGCATTGTTTCAAGAACGGATATATCTGTTGATACATCCATCATATCACTTGCAAACAAACTATCAAAAAGGTTTTCAAAAGCTTCATTAATTGTATCTAAAGCTTCATTAATTTCTTTTTTGGCTGTAGTAATATTTTCGCCTTGTATGGGTTGTTTTTCAAATTCTGTGTATGCATTTAATAATTTTAATGTTGTAGGTAAATAATACTGCATAAACCGACGAACTTCAGATAATTGTTTTGGATGTCCTTCAATATAGTTTACAATCTTATCAATTACATCTTCCATGCGATGAACTTTCTTAGCAACTTGATTATCTATTATTCCTGCTTTAGCTTGATTAACTTGTACAACAAAGTATCTGCCATCTTCAATTGTACTAATAAGTTCCATATTACCAGAAGCACTTAGTCTTCTCTTGGCATCTGAAACTTCTAGTTCCTTTAATCGCATCTCTTCTTTCTCCATTAGGAATCTTTCATATCGATTATTATTTAACATTATTATAGTTTTGTCATTATCAATACGTCCTTGTGGAAACATTCCAATTGATATCATCTTCCTAAGATCTTTTACTGTATAACGTTCACTCGAATTACTATATGAAGCAATTTCTTTGATTGAGCAGCTATCTTTTCCTTGGAATAGATTTAAATAACGTTTGTATCTTTTTAGTCTTCCTCGAATCAAAGATCCTCTCATATCCATAACCACACCTGAAATCAACCCTATTATTAACCCTCCGAGCAGCCAAGGATTAATGCCCATTGCACCCAATATTAAAACTAAGAATGCAAATGTACCTATCCCTATACTTCCAAATACAGTAAGTAGTGTTGCTTTCACCTTACCAATAGGAGCATGCGGGAAAAAGAATTTTGGTTGATTATTCTTCTTAAGAACTTTCTTGTTCTTACTCATATTTTTGATTATAATTGGTGGTGGAACTTTCTTATGTATTTTTTTATTATCCATTTGAATAGATTTAATAGCTTTATTAACTTCTATAAAAGCAGTCTCAAGAGGCTTGTCATTAAGAGAATCATTTACTATTTTTTTTATATCATTTCCGAAATTAGAAACATCTTTTTTATTCATGCCATTCCTCCGGTATTATAAACAAGTAACAACTAGTACTATTATATCCTATGATAGTAAAATAAACAATTATCAAAAAAATTAACAGCTTTTGCTGCTTGTCGCTAGAGTTTCGAAATATCCTTGATATCCTTATCCAGTACAAGAGTTGCTGTTAATTTATGTAAATCTTCTTTATTTTTATATGCTTTAATTATACGCTTATCGCCTACAAATTAATTATTCACTAGCGGACCCATTGGTTTTGTAATATTTTTTACTTCTATACTATTAAGATCACTATATTTATCATATATTAATTTGGCTTGTTTTTCATCGTTTGTACCTTTTTTAACTTCACAAATCTTCTCTAATATTTGCATTGTTTGATTATTCGAGAAATATTTATGTAAAGCACTCCCAAATTGAATTCTTTCAGGATTTTTATTATTATAATAAAATTCCCAAAACTTACATTTCTTTGCTTCTTCAGGAGACAACTGAATACAATAATCAAGATTTGCAGCAATATATCCTTCTTCTTCATTATTACCTTCAAAGTACTCTTCTATAATATAAGCTCCAAATATAACTCTATCTTGCTCCTTTGTTCCTGGAAATTTAGTAGTTAAAAATGTTATCCCATTTTTAGAAACTTCTCTAAATTTCTTTGGTTGTCCAGCATATTTACCAGAATTATGCACACCTGCATATACTATCCAGTCAGTTAACATTATTGATTCATAACACATGCTACCTTTATTTTTATAAATCTCTAGTAATTGCTCATATGTAATCTTGTTATCATAAAAGTTTTTGCATTCTGCTTTATTGCACAGAGATCTACCTGCTTTTATATTAGTCCTAATGTTATCCTCATCACACAATCCTGCAAAACCTAATGAATCAACAGACTCTCCACCATTACAAAAAGTACATTTAATAGCAATATTTCCTTTATCTTGAGCGCTACGGCTTTTCTTATCTTTTGGACTATTAACTTTTTTTACTGTGTTATAAAGTTTTTCGATTTTTGCAGATTTTAACTCTATAATTTTATTTTTGACATCGCTTTGCAACTTGGAATCTTTAAATTCAAGAAATTGCTCAAACGCATTTGGGTACTGAAATTTCACTGTCTTATCTTCTTCGCTAAAAAATACTTGAATACGATTATTAGCAATTTCAGTAATAATACCTTTACCATATTTTTTGTGAATTACTTTTTTATTTATCATAATACCTCCTCCAAAACAATAAAGCCTCTCTCTAATATATAAGGCTACTAATATCATTATACCATATAGGAGAATTTCATGAATCATTTTATATCAACAAATTTTATTTCTACCAGTATTTTTAGCTTTATATAGATTAGCATCAGCAGTTGCAATCATAGAACTAATCTCTTGACCATCATATTCACATATTCCTCCGCTAATAGTTAAAGTGTGATTAATTGAAGGGAAATTATTTTGCTCAATTATATTTTTAACATGATTAATAGTTTTATATGCTTCTTCTAAATTAGTTTTAGGTAAAACAATCAAAAATTCTTCTCCACCATACCTACCAATAATGTCAGTATTTCTTAAGTAATTAGTAAGCAAGTCACTTACCTCTATTAACACTTCATCTCCAACAAGATGTCCGTATGTATCATTAACTTTCTTAAAGAAATCAATATCAAGCATTACAACAGAAAGGGAATGGTTATGTCTTTTTGCAACATCATATTCAGCTTTAAGTTTTTCAATAATATATCTATGATTATAAAGTCCTGTTAAGCCATCACAGTTTGCCATTTTTGACAGTGCTTCATTACTCTTATTCAGATCATCCATTAAAAATCTAGTTCTTAAGTGAACACTAATTCTAGCTATAAAAAAATTTCTATCAAAAGGTTTCATAATGAAATCATCTGCCCCCATTAATAGCAAATTGGAAATAGTCTTAAAATTTGTTACACTCGACATCAAAATCATAACTGAATGAGGATTGTTTTTCCTAAGTTGTAACATAACTTCTTCTCCAGATGCACCTGGAAGTACAAGGTCAATCAAATAAAGTGTGTACCCTTTTTTAGCATCTAATAAATCCTGGTAATTAGAATAATAATCAATATTAGTAAAAGTTGTATTATTAAATATTCTCTTAATTACTTTTAAACTTAAATGACTATCATCAAGTACTGCTATTTCTAAATGTCTACCATTTAAGTCTAATCCTTGAGCTTTATTAAATGAATCAAGATATAATTTTAGTTTTTCTTCTGTCATTTGATTTTTAATAATATAATCTGAAATGCCTATATTAAAAAGTTTTTTTCTAGTATGTATATCATCTGATGAAGTTAGTACTAAAATTGGAATATCTTCATATTCAGACTCACGTAATTCTATAATTATTCCTTCGCTAATAGATGTTGAAGTTATAATCAAATCTATACTTGTGTCTTCTAATATTTCAAAGATAGAATCTTCATCTTCTGCTGTATATACAACGTGGCCCAAGTTGTTAGCAATACGTTCAAGTGCTTTCATAGAAAACGAGCTTTTTTCTATATGCAATATATTAATCATTATTTGCTCCTTTATTTTAAGAAAGGACAGATTAATTCCTATCCTTTCTGTTAATTATAGTTGGTTAATGTGCTAAAACCACATATAGTAGTAAAATTAGTGCAACTTGGTTTTGACATCTTAACCGTATTTGATATTATGCAATAGGCACTTTAATAATAACTTTATTAGCAATTTTATCAAACATAATTTTACCTTCTTTATCTAATCTATTTCTTTGAGTTATTGCACCATTAATTGGTAGTTCAGCAAGTAATTCAACCTCTTGTTCCTTAAGAAATACATCGATTTCTTCCGATTCAAAAATACGAATTTTATCATTACAATTCGGACATTGCATATAACTCATGTTTTCTACCACGCCAATAACTTCTATGTTGAGTCTTTTTGTCATAGCAATTGCTTTTGAAACAATCATAGATACCATATCCTGAGGCACACTAACCATAACAATACCATCAATTGGAAAACTTTGCATAACAGTTAAAGCAACATCACCTGTACCAGGTGGCATATCAATAATTAGATAATCAAGTTCTTCCCAAATAACATCTTGATAAAACTGTTTAACAGTATTATTTATAATAGGCCCTCTCCATATAACAGGTTTGTTTTCTTCCTCAATAAGAAAGTTAATACTTATCGCTTTAAGACCTTTTTCAATTTCAACTGCCTCTAAACCGTGCTCATGCATTAATGCCTTTTTTGTTTCTGCATTTAATATTCTTGGAACACTAGGTCCTGTAACATCAGCATCAAGAATACCTACTTTATATCCTTTTCTGTGAAGCGACAATGCTAGATTAACTGCAATTGTAGATTTACCTACACCACCTTTACCACTAAGAACACCAATTATCTTTTTTATTTTATTCTTTGGGTTTGTACTTATAATCTGACATGCATCTTTATTCTCCACCGTGCACGAATCTTTTGAAGTGCACGAATCACAATTTGAAGCCATCTTCTTTCCTCCTGTCGTTATTATATTTACTATTTTATTTCCAGTAGCATATATATCTTTGTCATACACCAGTATACTGCGTGCCAATTTCTCTTGTTTGTCAAGATATTACATTCTTGAGTTTCCGTTTTTATATTCTTGAATTTCAATTTATATGATATTCTTGAGTTTCCACTAATTCTTTAATAATCTCCCATTATAGAAAACATAGCTTCAGACCATTCAATCGCCTCGTAGTATAACTGTGAAATTTTCTCTATTGGAATTTTTAATTTCTTATAATATTCTTTAGATTCTTCAAATAGTCCTTTTTCAAATTTTAGCACCATCTTAAAGCTTTTTGTATAGTGACCTTCTTGAAGTAATAGTGCTTTTTTCACTTCATCTTTAAGAGGTAATTCTTCAACTATTTCTCCCATAGGTTTATCAACTAATCCATCAATAACCGATAAAATTCCTACCATCATCATCTCGTTGGCTTTATTATTTAGCTTAGTGTTCTTTGCAATTAATTCCATAAATTTACCACGACTCATGGCTACTTTAACTGATTCTTGCGGTTTATCTTCTGCCATACTTTTAACCATTGCCAAACTTATCCACTTTTCAAATGTTGCTATTCCTAATACTGATAAACCATGTTGAATAGAAGTTATTTTTGTTGCTCCTACAAAGTTACTATTTACTAACTTTAATAATTTGTAAGTGAGGTTTACATCTATTTCAATAATTGAAGAAATAGCTTTATAATTTGGCTCAGTTTTACAAAGTTCTTCCATTATTTTTATAAATTGAAAAGTGCTGTCTTCAATCCTTTTACCCTTAAGCATCTTAGGTTTACTGAAATAATATCCTTGAAACAACTTATATCCAAGTTTTTTTGCCCAATCATATATTTCTTGAGTTTCCACCTTTTCTGCTAATAATATTTTCTTAGAGCATTTCCATCTTCTTGCAATATTAATTATTTGTTCTTTAGTATTTTCCAAGAAATCAACTTTTATTATATTTGAAAGCTCTACAAGTTCCATACATTCATAACTTTCTACATAATCATCTAATGCAATGGTATATCCTGCTGCTTTTAATTTCTTAACGCTTTCAATAAATTGTTTATCTGGTACAATATCTTCGAGTAATTCAATAACCACTTTATTTTTATCCAAAAGCAAAGGATACCCAGAGGTAATTAAACTTCTATCAAAGTTAATAAACACTTTTCCTTCACCAGCAAGCTTATCAATTCCAAATGTGTAATAACTATTCATTAGCAACAGTGACGTTGCCACATTACTTGTAACGCTTTGATCGAAAAAATTTTGTTCATTTTGCCTGTATAATAATTCATATGCATGAACTTCATTTGCTCGATCAAATATTGGTTGTCTTGCTACATATACTTCCATAATTCACCTTTACCCTTATCATTCTTACTCTTTATTAATTGTTACTCCCTAATATCAATTATACACTATATTGTTCAAAAGAATATTAATAATTTGTGAATTAAAAATAATGGTTA
>JAOZKH010000011.1:0-14550 GCA_029935405.1 Vallitaleaceae bacterium
ATGGGTTTAAATCTTAGTATGGCTAGAGGAAAACCGTGTAAAGAACAATTAGACTTATCAAAGGGACTAATTGATTCAACAATAGACTTTAGTATAAATAGTGATTATCGTAACTATGGAATACTTGATGGAATTAAAGAAATAAAAGAAATATATAAAGATGTTTTAAATGTTAGTAAAGAAGAATTGATAATCGGTGGAAATTCATCTTTGACGATGATGTATGATACTTTAAGTAAAGCAATGTTGCTTGGAACATTAGATAGTGATAAACCTTGGTGTAAAGAAGAAAAAGTCAAATTTTTGTGCCCAGTTCCAGGATATGACAGACATTTTTCTATCTGTGAAGCGTTAAATATTGAGATGATTAACATACCAATGAACGAATTAGGTCCTGATATGGATATGGTTGAGGAACTAGTAAGAAATGATGCGACAATAAAAGGTATGTGGTGTGTTCCTAAGTACTCGAATCCTTCAGGAATAACTTATGTGGATGAAGTTGTTGTAAAACTAGCGAATATGAAAACAGCAGCTAAAGATTTTAAACTTATTTGGGATAATGCCTATTTAGTACATCATTTGACAGATACACACGATCAATTAATAGATATTCTTGAAGAGTGCAAAAAGGCAGGAAATGCCAATAGAGTATATATTTATACATCAACTTCTAAAGTAACTTTTCCAGGTGCAGGTATTAGTATGATGGCTTCGTCAAAGGAAAATACAAATTTTATTAGAAAACAAATGAGTAGCCAATGTATTGGTTCTAATAAACTAAATCAATTAATGCATGCTAGGTTTTTACCGTCTGTTGAAGTTATAAACGAACATATGAAAAAACATGCAAATATTATTGGACCTAAGTTTAATAAGGTTGAAGAACTGTTTACAAGAGATTTAGGTGGATTAAATGTAGCAACTTGGAATAAACCTAATGGAGGATATTTTATTAGTCTTAATGTAGCTCAGGGTTGTGCAAAGAAAATTGTTATGCTGTGTAAAGATACTGGAGTTATTCTTACAGATGCAGGTGCAACATTTCCATATGGTAATGACCCTAATGATATGAACATAAGAATCGCACCGACATATCCACCAGTAGAAGAATTAGAATTAGCAATTAAGATTTTGACTATTTGTATTCGTATTGTTGTTATAGAATCATTATTATAAAATTTCATGTTATTATTAGGTAGTGAGATGCCATGAATTTAGCTATATAGTAGTCAATTATTTTAGTACATGTTCAATATAAAAATAAGTTTTTTTTATGATTGGACTATGCTATAATAACCTATGTACGATTTAAAAAAACTAATGAGGTGCCAATATGCTATCTATGACTTTAAGAATATTAATATCTACCATTGCAGCTATTGTGGTGGTTTTGGTTCATGAATTAAGTAAATATTATATTTCTTTGTTCCTTTTACATCCTATTCATAGAAAAAGAAGTGATGTTAAAATAAGTCCGTTGAAATATATTGATCCTATAGGACTTATTTTGTTTGTATTTTCAGGAGTGGGTTGGCAAAAGCCAGGCGAGTATAATCCGTCTAAATTCAAAGATAAAGAAAGAGCTCTTTTGACACAGTCAATTGTTGGTATAGCATCTAATATACTGCTTATAGTAGCGATGATTCCTGTATATTTAGCAATTAAGAATACTAATTCAGTTTTCGTTAATCAACTTGCTTTGTTAGTAATCTTTATTATTAAATATAGTTTTGCAATTATAATAGTAAATTTACTTCCAATACCACCCTTTGATATGTCAAAGATAATATATGCATTAAATCCAAGTTTTTATTTTAAAATGATTCAAAATGAAAGAATAATTCAAGCAGTATTTATTCTACTTATTGCGTTTAATATTTTGAGCAGTTTTATTAATTCGTTATTTGGGCCATTATATAGCCTGATTAGTTGATTTGAGGAGAGTTTAATGGAGTTAGCAGTAAAAATTGATATTTTTGAAGGGCCATTAGACCTTTTATTACATCTAATAGATAAAAATAAAGTAGATATTACAGACATACCTATAGCGTTAATTACAGATCAGTATATGGAATATATTAATCATATGGAACAAGATAAAATGGAAGTCATGAGTGAGTTTATTGAAATGGCTGCTACACTTATAAGTATTAAAACGAGAATGTTACTTCCACAAAAAAAAGATGAAAATGATGAATATATTGATCCTCGTAAAGAACTTATGGAACAGTTGTTAGAATATAAGAAGTATAAATTTATGGCCGATGAATTAAGAGGCAGACAAATAGATGCAGGACAGGTATTTTTTAAAAATGCAACGATTCCTGAGGAAGTAGCTTCGTTCCTACCTAAAGCTGACCCAGATGAACTTCTAAAAAACATTGATTTTGCCATGCTATATTCTGTTTTTCAACAAATGATGAAGAAGAGCAAAGATAAAATTGATCCTATACGAAGTCAGTTTGGAATAATTAAAAAGGAATCTTATACAGTTCATGATAAGATAGATAAGATAGATAAAATGCGTGAAATAGTCAAGAAAATAAATTTTAGAGAATTATTAAAAGATACAATGACCAAACCTGAAATGATTGTTACGTTTTTAGCAATTTTAGAGCTGATGAAATTATCAAAGATTAAAGTTGTTCAAAGAAATATTTTTCATGAAATAGATATAGAATTTATATAGTAAAATAGTAGAGGATACATTATGAATGTAAATGAAGCGCAGGCGGCCATTGAGGCGATACTGTTTTCGCTAGGTAATGCAGTATCAATTAGTAAATTGGCTGAAATTATAGAGCAAGACAAAGAAACAACTAAAAAAATTCTTAATACAATGATAGACAATTATATGATTGAATCTAGAGGTATTCATTTGATTGAATTAGAAGGTAGTTATCAATTGTGTACCAAGAGAGAATATTATGAATTTGTCAAAAGAGCGACTAACAAAACAATAAAATTCGAGTTAACAGAAGTGGTAATTGAAACTTTGTCAATAATAGCGTATAAACAACCTGTTACTAAATTACATATTGAAAAAATTCGTGGAGTTAAGTCAGATCATGCGGTTAATAAACTTGTTGAGTTTGGCTTAGTTGAAGAAAAAGGCAGAATGGATACGCCTGGTAGACCTATACTATTTGGAACTACAGAGGCTTTCCTTCGAAACTTTGGATTATCAACAACAGACGATTTACCAATAATTGGAGAGAATCAGTTACAGTCAATTAAAAATGAAGTAGAAAAGGAAATGCAACTATCTTTTGATAGTGACAGTGATGGTGAAGAAGAATGATGAGATTACAAAAGTTTATGGCTACTGCAGGTGTTGCTTCTAGAAGAGCTAGTGAGAAACTAATAGCAGAAGGCAAAGTAAATGTAAATGGAAGAAAAGTTACTGAAATGGGCTTTCAAATCAATGAATATAAAGATATTGTTCATGTTAGGGGGAAAAGAATATCAGTAAACCTAAAAGAAGCTAAAATGTATTATGTTATCAATAAACCTAGAGGATATTTAAGTACATCTAAAGACGAACGTGGACGTAAAACTGTTCTAGAACTTGTTCCAAAGGAAGATAGATTGTATCCAGTTGGTAGATTAGATCAAAATACTTCAGGAATATTAATTATGACAAATGATGGTGATTTAACATACGGGCTTACTCACCCTAAACATGAAGTACCTAAAACATACGTTGTAAAAGTTAGTCCCGTACCTACTAAAGAAAACATTTCAAAACTTCGTAGTGGAGGAGATATAGGTGTATACAAAATCAGAGCATGCGAAATATCTTTGCGTACGCTAGAAGAAGAAAATGCTACATATGTTGTTACAATTCATGAAGGTAAGAATAGACAGGTTAGAAATATGTTTGAATATATTGGATGTGAAATTGTTACCTTAAAGAGAATTGCAATTGGTGAGTTGTCATTAAAAGGGTTAAGATTAGGTAAATCTAGGCAACTAGAAGATGAAGAAGTTAAATATTTAAAGGAACTTGCAGAAATAGAAAATTAAAATATAATATTTTTTTTAAAAAATACATGGAGGATATTATGATAATCCAAACACAGTTAAACGATCTCACTAATCGTCGTATGACTATCGAAAAATCAGGTCAAGACGGTAAAGTAGATGATGGTAAAAAATTAGCAAGAGATAGAGTTGAAAAATTGCTTGATACTAATAGTTTTGTTGAAATTGGAGCTTTTGTAACGCAAAGAGCCACCGATTATAATCTAGATGCAAAAAAGCTACCTGCAGATGGAGTAGTAACAGGATATGGAACAATAAAAGGTAGATTAGTATATGTTTATTCTCAAGATGCATTAATACTTGGTGGAGCTATTGGCGAAATGCATGCTAGAAAAATTGTAAATGTTTATGATTTAGCTTTGAAAATGGGAGCTCCGATTATTGGTTTGTTAGACTCGGCTGGTCTTCGTTTGCAAGAATCTACAGATGCTTTACATGCATTTGGTCAGATATATATTAAACAAGCTTTAGCTTCAGGGGTTATTCCACAGATTACGGCGGTTGTAGGCAACTGTGGTGGTGGAACTGCAGTTATTACTTCTCTTAGTGATTTCACATTTATGACGATAGACAATTCAAAACTTTTTGTTAATAGTCCAAATACATATAGTGATCAAGCAGGTACTATGGAAGAATTTGCATGTGCTAAATTTAATGCATCGCAGACAGGCCTAGTAGATTTTGTATGTGATAACGACAATGATGTTATGAATGGAATCAGAGAGTTAGTAGAATTATTACCAGCAAATAATAAAGAGGATGCACCATTTGCAGAAATGCAAGATGATTTAAATAGAGTATCTGAAGAATTAAACACTACAGTTATTGATGGATTTAATGGCTTAGCTGCTGCAACAATTATTGCAGATAATCAGCAAGTTTTTGAGATTAAGAAAACTTTTGGTACTGAAGTAATAACAGCATTTGCAAAATTAAATGGTATGACAGTAGGATTAATTGCAAATCAAACAACTGAAGAAAAAGGTAGATTAACAGTAAAAGGACTTAACAAAGTTTCGGATTTTGTTATTTTTTGTGATGCATTTGGTTTACCGGTAATAACATTGACGGATGTGTTTGGTTATGAAACAGCATTAAATGAAGAGAAGGCAGGGCTAGCAAAAGCTGCTGCAAAATTAGCCGGAGTGTTTGCTACAACTACAGTACCTAAAATAAACGTACTTGCAAAAAGAGGATATGGTTCAGCATATGTTTCATTTAATTCTAAACATATTGGTGCAGATATAGTATTAGCTTGGCCAAGTGCATCAGTTTCAATGATGGATGCTAAAAATGCTATTAAAATAATATATGCTAAAGAAATTGAAGAAGCTAAAATGGCGAAAGATGTAATTATTGCTAAGACTAAAGAGTATGAAGCAAAACAAGTCACTCCATATGCTGCTGCAAGCAGAGGGTACATAGATGATATTATTGAACCTGCTGCTACTCGTAAGCGAGTTATTGCAGCTCTTGAAATGTTATATACAAAAAGCATATCTGTTGTTGACAGAAAACGTAGTACGATATAGGAAGGTGAATAGATGAACATATTGTTTTTATTAGAAGCAGTTAGTTTAAATGAACGTCTTGCTGAAGGTACCACTGCACTTATAGCAGGAATGGGAACGGTTTTCATTATATTAATACTTATTTCTAGTATTATAAGTTTATTTAAGTATATTGGTAAAAGTGATCGACCTCATAATCGAAGTGATATCAAATTAAAAGCTTTTATTGAAGCTGGTAGAAAAGTTGAACCGGTTCACACACAAGATGATTTGGAATTGATTGCAGTAATTACTACTGTAATAGCAAGTTCTTTAAACATAACAACAGACCAATTACAAGTTAAATCTTTTAGAAGAATTCGCAGTAAGAACTGACAAGGGAGGATATCATGAGAAAATTTCAAGTAAAAGTAAATGGTAATACATATGAAGTTGAAATAGAAGAATTAAAGGCTGGTGCAAGTGTGACGCCAACTCAAGTGAATACAGTTATGTCAACAGTTGTACAAACAGTACAGACAGTAGCACCTAGTGAAAATGAATCTGTTGGAGCAACATTATTAGAGGCTCCTATGCAAGGTAAAATAATTTCAGTAAAAGTTGATATTGGACAAATTGTTGAAGTTGGAGATGTTGTTGCAGTGCTTGAAGCTATGAAAATGGAAAACGAAATAGTAGCTCCTAAATCGGGAACAATAGCAAGTGTTGATGTTGCATCAGGTCAAACGGTAGAAACAGGAGACTTAATTGCTTCTCTAAACTAATTAATGGAGGGTGTCACAATGCTTGAAAGACTAACCGAGGCTCTTGCAAAATTTATTGAAACATCAGGTATTTATTGGTTGTTTAATAATTTACATTTAGATAAAGGCCTTGATTTTAATTATATTTTTGCAGGAAGTCTTGGAAATATTTTAATGATATTAGTATCGCTATTACTAATGTATCTTGCGATCAAAAAAGAATTTGAACCGCTACTTCTATTACCTATTGCATTTGGTATGTTTTTAGTGAATTTACCTATATCTGGAATTATGGAACATGCAAGTACTCAATTAACACTAGATGGTGAAATGGTATTACTAGAAGGTGGATTGGTTGAAAACGGAATTAAATATGCTATGATGTTAGCACAAAATGGAGTGGACTATTTTGAAACAGCAAAAGAAGTTCCAGGAGGATTGTTTTACTATTTATACTATGGTAATAAATTAGGAATATTTCCACCCTTAATTTTTATGGGCGTTGGGGTTATGACTGATTTTGGACCACTACTTGCTAATCCTAAAAGTTTTTTATTAGGTGCAGCAGCACAATTTGGTATCTTTTTAGCATTTTTTGGAGCTTTAATATTAGGATTTGATGCAAAAGAATCATCATCAATAGCAATTATTGGTGGAGCTGACGGACCTACAGCAATATTTACAGCAATTAAATTAGCGCCACATTTATTGGCTCCGATTGCCGTAGCCGCCTATTCATATATGTCATTGGTTCCAATTATTCAACCTCCGATTATGCGCGCGTTAACATCTAAGGAGGAACGACTTATTCATATGGAACAATTAAGACCAATAAGTCAAACCGAAAAAATAATGTTTCCTATTATTGTAACACTATTAGTAGTATTAATATTACCATCAACAACACCTCTTATAGGAATGTTAATGTTTGGAAATCTTATTAAAGTTTCAGGGGTAACTGAACGATTAGCAGAGGTAGCTAGTGGACCACTAATGTATATGATTACTATATTCTTAGGCCTTACAGTAGGTGCAACAACACAAGCAGCAGATTTTCTTAACTTATCAACGTTAAAAATCCTAATGTTAGGTTTAATCGCATTTGCAATTGGAACTGCCGCTGGTATTTTATTAGGTAAATTAATGAATAAGTTAACTGGAGGTAAAATCAATCCACTTATAGGTGCAGCAGGAGTTAGTGCAGTACCTATGGCAGCACGAGTTGTTCATAAGGTTGGACAAGAAGAAGATCCTACAAATTTCCTTCTTATGCACGCAATGGGACCAAATGTTGCGGGAGTTATTGGTTCTGCAGTTGCCGCCGGTGTATTTTTATCATTGTATATGTAAATAATAACAATAGATATGTAAATAATAACAATAGATTAATAACGATAGATCAATAATGATTTGTTGATTAGGAGAATAATATGTCAAATATTATAACTAAACCTGTTAAAATAACAGATACAATACTTAGAGATGCGCATCAATCGCTTATTGCAACTAGGATGAGAACTGAAGATATGCTCCCTATAATTGAAAAGTTGGATAAAGTTGGGTATCATTCAGTGGAAATGTGGGGTGGTGCAACGTTTGATGCATGCCTTCGTTTTCTTAAGGAAGATCCATGGCAGAGACTTAGAGATTTAAAAGCTGGATTTAAAAATACAAATATGCAAATGTTGTTAAGAGGGCAAAACGTACTTGGTTATAGACACTATGCAGATGATGTTGTTGAATATTTTGTTCAAAAAGCGATATATAACGGAATAGATATTATTCGTATATTTGATGCTTTAAATGATACAAGAAACCTAATAACGGCAATTAATGCAACAAAAAAGGAAAAAGGACATGCTCAAGTAGCGGTTTCTTATACCTTGTCAGATTATCATACCTTAGAATATTATGCTAAATTAGCTAAACAATTAGATGAAATGGGAGCAGATTCGATTTGTATCAAAGATATGGCAGGACTTTTGGTTCCTTATGAAGCGACTAAATTAGTTAAAACAATTAAAGAAGTAACAGATTTGCCACTTCAAATACATGCTCATTATACGTCAGGAGTTGCATCAATGACATATTTGAAAGCGATTGAGGCAGGGGCAGATATTATTGATTGTGCAATGAGTCCATTTGCTCTTGGAACAGCGCAACCTGCTACAGAAGTTATGGTAGAAACATTTAAAGGAACTCCTTATGATACAGGATATGATCAAGAATTATTAGCTGAAATTGCTGATTACTTTAGACCAATGCGTGAAGAAGCACTTGAAAGCGGATTAATGAATCCAAAAGTTTTAGGTGTTAATATAAAAACTTTATTGTATCAGGTACCTGGCGGAATGTTATCAAACCTTGTTAGTCAACTTCAAACTCAAGGAGCAGAAGATAAGTTTTATGAAGTTCTTGAAGAGATACCAAGAGTTAGAGCTGACTACGGCTATCCACCACTTGTAACTCCATCAAGTCAAATTGTTGGTACACAAGCAGTAATGAATGTGTTAGGTGGAGAACGATATAAAATAGTAACAAAAGAATCAAAAGCGCTAGTTAGAGGTGAATATGGTCGTACCCCAATGTCAATAAGCGAAGAAATCAAACAAAAAGTTATTGGTGATGAAGAACAAATAACCTGCCGACCAGCAGATTTATTAAAACCTGAAATGAATAAACTTAAAAGAGAAGCTTCTAAATGGGCAAAACAAGATGAAGATGTTCTATCCTATGCTTTATTTCAACAAGTTGCAGAAGATTTCTTCAAATATAGACAAGCACAAGAAGAAAAAGTTGACCCAATAGCAGCAAGTATTGAAAACAAAGCTTATCCTGTTTAATATGAAGTTTATAAATAGATACTAAAACTTTTATACAATTAGTTATTTTTGATCAGAGGATTTGTGGGAGGATCTGTATGCATGGACAAAATGATTTGATTCATAGGATAAATAAAAGCTACAAAAAATCAAGTAAAGGGCAGAAACTGTTAGCTAATTACATCGTTGATCATTATGAGAAAGCTGTTTTTTTGACAGCGGCTAAGTTAGGTAAAGTGGTTGGTGTTAGTGAATCGACAGTTGTACGTTTTGCGATTGAACTAGGTTACGAGGGTTATCCTAAACTTCAACGAGCGCTAGAGGAATTAGTTAAAATAAAGCTAACAGCAATTCAAAGAGTTGAAGTGACATCAGATAGAATTAATAAAAATAATATATTAAAATTTGTACTTAATTCAGATATGGACAAGATAAAACATACTTTAGAAGAAATAGATGAAGAGATATTAAACAAGTCAGTTGATCTTATTATGAATGCAAAAACTATTTATATAATTGGGGTGCGTTCAAGCGCTGCACTAGCTAGCTTTATGGGCTTTTACTTTAATTTGATTTTTGATAATATTAAACTAATACATACTAATAGTGTTAGTGAAATGTTTGAACAGATACATAGAATTGGTAGTGAGGACGTTATGATAGGAATTAGTTTTCCAAGATACTCAAGACGTACATTAAAAGCAATGGAATATGCTAGTCGTAATGAAGCTGATGTTATTACAATAACAGATAGTCCTTTATCTCCAATGGTACAATTTTCAGATTGTAGTTTAATTGCAAGAAGTGATATGATATCTTTTGTTAATTCTCTTGTTGCACCATTGTCAATAATAAATGCTGTTATCGTTGCTCTTAGTATACGTAAAAAGGAAACATTAGTAAGTAGTTTAGAAAGTTTAGAACAAATATGGAATGAATATCAGGTATATGATAATGATGATGATTTTAGTATTAACTACAATTTAGAAATAAAGTAATAATAGGAGCATTTATGTACGATACAATAGTAATTGGAGGAGGACCTGCAGGTATGATGGCTGCTATTATTGCTGCTAGAAATAAAAAGCAGGTTATTCTTTTGGAAAAGAACCAAAAATTGGGTAAAAAACTATACATAACAGGTAAAGGAAGATGTAATCTTACAAATGACTCTGAAATAGAGAATCATCTTAATCATCTTACGGGTAACAAAAAATTTATGTATAGTGCATTTTATACTCTTGATCCATATATGACATTAGAATTTTTTAATCAATTAGGTTTAATAACTAAAGTCGAACGTGGACAAAGGGTATTTCCTATAAGTGACCATTCGAGTGATGTTATTAAAGCTTTTAAAAAGGGTCTAAGTAAAGAAAATGTACAAGTATTTTATGAAGAAGTTGAGTCGTTAGTAGTAGAAAATAAAGTGGTTAAAGGTGTAAAAACTAAAACAGGAAGTTATAAATGTAGAAATGTAATAGTTGCTACAGGTGGATATTCATATCAAATGACAGGTTCTACTGGAGATGGATATAGATTTGCAAAAAATCATGGACACAAAACCATTACGCCGATACAAGGACTTGTACCTATTGAAATCAAAGATGAAGATATACGAAATCTTCAAGGATTATCGCTTAAAAATGTTAAACTTAAAATGATCAATAAGAATAATGTGACGATATATGAAGAATTAGGCGAAATGTTATTTACTCATTTTGGAGTATCTGGACCATTAGTTTTATCTGCAAGCAGTTATATATCAAGAGATACCAAATTTAAAGATATTAAGCTATCTATTGATTTGAAACCAGGACTGTCAATTGAAAAACTTGATAAGCGTATAATAAGAGATTTTGATAAGTATAGTAGAAAAGCCCTTAAAAACGGATTGATTGATTTAATGCCGTCGAGTATGATTCCTTTTATAATTAAACGTGCAGGTTTAAAAGAACAAATGTCTGTTTATGAAGTAACAAAAGAACAAAGACATAATTTGATAAAAATTATTAAAAACATAGATTTAAGTATATCAGATTTGAGAGGCTTTAATGAAGCAATAATTACCCGTGGTGGAGTAGATGTTAAAGAAATAAATCCTCATACGATGGAATCAAAAATTGTTAAAGGGCTATATTTTGTAGGAGAAGTATTAGACTTAGATTCACTTACAGGTGGTTACAACCTTCAAATTGCTTATTCTACAGCTTATCTAGCAGGATTATCTATTTGCGAAAAGGAGACGACATGATTGGAGTAAGAGGTGCTATTACAGTTAACGAAAATTCTAAATCAGATATATTAGAAAGTACAAAAGTATTGTTGATTGCTATATTAGAAAGTAATAATATTAAAAATGATGATATTATAAGTATATACTTTACAGCAACTAAAGATTTGACAAAAATTTATCCTGCAGTGGCTGCTAGAGATATAGGACTTGTTGACTGCGCGTTATTATGTGGTCAGGAAATGTATGTTGAAAAATCTTTAAATAAGTGTATAAGAATACTAATACATGTAAATAGTACAAGTTGTCAAAAAGAGGCTAAACATGTATACTTAAGAGAGGCAAAAAGTCTTAGACCAGATATACTTGATTCAAAATAGTATAAGTTGAATGGAGCCAAAATGAATTTAATTAATATTGCAATTGATGGACCGGCAGGTGCAGGTAAGAGTACAATAGCTAAGTTATTAGCTCATAAACTTTCAATAATATATGTAGATACAGGTGCCATGTATAGAGCTATTGGTTATTATGTGGTGAATAACTGTGGTGTTAATCTTGATTTTACTAAGGATTTTTCTTCTGATACTTTAAATACAATTTATCAGTTTAGTGAAAGAAATCTTGTTAATATAAATATAGACATTGAATATAATAATGGCGAACAACATATTTTATTAAATAAAATAGATATATCAGCACTTATTAGAACACCTGAAATGGGTAAAATGGCTTCAATTGTTTCGTCTAATAAGCAGGTTAGGCTTTATGGAATTAAATTGCAGCAAATATTAGCACACAAATCTTCAGTTGTAATGGATGGAAGAGATATTGGAACCTTCGTATTACCGAATGCTCCCCTAAAAATATATCTAACTGCTAATTCTACAATTAGGGCAAAACGCAGATTTGATCAATTATTAGAAAAGGGAGAAGCTCCTAACCTTAATAAATTAAAGCTTGAAATCGAAGAAAGAGATATGCGAGATATGTCTAGAGACTTTGCACCTCTTAAAAAGGCAGACGATGCAATAGAAGTTGATACATCATATATGAATATTAATGAAGTTGTTGAATATTTATATAAATTAACAGTAGAAACATTTTCTATTGACTGTGATAATATATAAATTAACAGTAGAAACGTTTTCTATTGATTATAAAAATATAAAATAATAAAAGTTTGTGTATATAAATATATTTATATACAAGAATAAAAGTTACAGTGAGGAATAAGATGAAAATACTTGTAGCAAAAACAGCAGGATTTTGTTTCGGTGTTGATAAAGCGGTTAATAAAGTAGAAGAACTAATAGATAACAGAAAGACGCTAAAGCCAATATACACATATGGTCCTATTATTCATAATCCACAGGTGGTATCTTCATTTGAAACTAAAGGCGTTATAGTAATAGATGAGTTAGAAAAAATAAATTCATATGATAAAGGAACAATAGTGATTCGTTCTCATGGTATTACGGAACGTGAAGTTAATATAATGAAGAAATCAGGCTTTAATATTTCAGATAGCACATGTCCTTATGTTAAGAAAATTCATAAAATTGTAAAACGTGATAGTGAAGCAGGATATGAAATAATTATTATAGGTAATAAGCACCATCCGGAAATAAAAGGAATTGCAGGTTGGTCGTTAACTAAAGTTCACTTTATTCAACACTTAGAAGATGTTGATAACATTACAATAAATACAAAAACTAGATACTCAACTGTAGCACAAACAACATTTAATACAGAGCTATATAAGGAAATATTAAATAAATTGCAAAATAAATCTTTTCATGTTATTATTAACGAGACAATTTGCCAAGCTACAAAAGACAGGCAGATTGAAGCGAAAGAGCTTTCAGAAAAAGTTACAAAAATGATTGTAATTGGTGGAAGAAATAGTTCCAATACTAGAAAGCTATTTGAAATTTGTAAGGATCAGTGTAAAGACACATATTACATTGAAACTATAGAAGATTTGGCGTTGAATGTTTTTACCGTTAACGATACCATAGGAATAACGGCAGGAGCGTCAACCCCGAATAATATTATCGAGGAGGTCATTTCGTATGTCAGAAATGTCAAGTTTTGAAGAAATGCTAGAAGACAATCTAGTGCAAATTCATAGAGGAGAAATCGTTGAGGGCACCATAATTGGTGTTAATTCTGATGAGATATATGTAAACATTGGTTATAAGTCTGACGGTATCATACCTCGTAGTGAATTTTCTAATTTATCTACAGTAGATCTATCTAATGAGGTTGAAGTAGGTGCCACTATTCGCGCTAAAGTTTTACGTGTAAATGATGGCGAAGGACAAGTCTTATTGACTTACAAGAGACTTAAGGCTGAAGAAGGATTACATCATGTTGAAGGCTTATTTAATTCTAAGGAAGAAGTTACTGCAAAAGTTAGCTTAGTTCTTAAGGGTGGATTAGTTGTCATCATAAAAGAAGTAAGGGTGTTTATTCCTGCTTCATTAGTATCAGATGAGTATGTATCTGATCTTGAGCAATTTAAGGATCAAGAGTTAACATTCATTATTACTGAATTTAACTTAAAGAAAAACCGTATAATAGGTAATCGTCGCATTTTAGTTGAAAAAGATAAGAATATAAGATTGGCTAAAATATTTGAAACATTAGCTGTTGGCGATGTAAAAGATGGTATTGTTAAGAATATCACTGATTATGGTGCATTTGTTAATGTTGGTGGCGTTGATGGTTTAGTTCATATTTCTGAATTGTCATGGGGACGCATTCGCTCACCTAAAGATGTTGTTAAAGTTGGAGATGAAGTTAAAGTTCGTGTTCTTGATATTAATAAAGAGAAAAAGAAGATTAGCTTATCAATGAAGTTTAGTGATGAAAACCCATGGAATGATGCTGAAAGTAAGTATGCAGTAGGTAATACTATTAATGGTAAAGTTGCAAGAATGACTGATTTTGGTGCATTTGTAGAACTTGAAACTGGCGTAGACGCACTATTACATGTATCGCAAATTTCAGTTAAGCATGTTGAAAAGCCTTCGGACGTTCTTAAAGTTGGAGATCCTATTACTGCTAAAGTTACTGATCTAAACTTAAAAGAGAAAAAGATAAGCTTATCAGTTAAAGAACTTGAAAAAGTTGTAGAAGTTGTAGTAACAGAAGAAGTTGCAGTAACAGAAGAAGTTGCAGTAACAGAA
>JAOZKH010000011.1:14650-39629 GCA_029935405.1 Vallitaleaceae bacterium
GCAGTAACAGAAGAAGTTGCAGTAACAGAAGAAGTTGCAGTAACAGAAGAAGTTGCAGTAACAGAAGAAGTTGTAGTAACAGAAGAAACTGTAGTAACAGAAGAAGAAGTTTCTGAAGTAGAACCTACTAAAGAATAGTCATAACAAATTTACACTTTATACTAAATATATATAAAAATTTATGTTATAATATAAACATGTCACGGTGTAGTGGCATGTTTATATTTGCATAATAAAAAATATTTATAATTAAGGTTTGAATTTATTTTCCTTAGTATAAATATATATAATAACTGATGGGAGACATATAATGATTACTAATTATGAAGGATTTAAAGCAGAAGTGTTTAAAATTACAACTATTGACTTGAGTGCTTATAAAGAGCGTCAAATGAAACGAAGGTTAGATTCGCTAATTAAAAAACATAAATTTACTAATTATGATGAATACGTAAAAGCTCTAAAAGAAAAAAAAGATATTTACGAAGAATTTATCACTTATATGACAATCAATGTTTCTGAATTTTTTAGAAATACGAATCAATGGGAAGTGCTTGAAAAAGAAATATTACCGTATTTATTTAAAAAATTTAATAAAAATATTACAATATGGTCAGCAGCATGTTCCACTGGTGATGAACCATATTCGTTAGCTATGGTACTTAGTAAGTTTATGCCTTTAAGCAAAATTAAGATCATTGCTACAGATTTAGATGACCAAATATTATCAAAAGCAAAAGTAGGTTTATATAACGAAAAGAGTATAGTAGGTGTGCCTAAAGAGTTTAAAACTAAATATTTTGAAAAAATTGGTAGCTCTTATAAAGTAAGTGATGAGATTAAACGCTGTATTCAGTTTAAACAGCATAATCTATTGAAGGATTCCTATCCTAAAAATGTAGATTTAATCGTTTGTAGAAATGTTCTTATTTATTTTACAGAAGAAGCAAAAGATGAAATATATAAAAATTTCAATAAATCCCTTAATAATGAAGGTGTTTTATTTGTTGGAAGTACAGAACAGATTATTCAATCACAAAAATATAATTTTGAATCTGAATATACGTTCTTCTATAAAAAGAATGGAAATTTATAATAACAACGTTTTATATATAGTTGGAAGTATATACTGTATTACGCTAGCAAAATCTGAAGATAAGATATAACAGTAATTTTCTTTAAAATTATCATTGAATATATATATATTATTATCTATAGGTATTAATGATTTTACAAGAGCTTTTTTTAGAGGGCACATTATAAATGTGTCTTCTTTTTGTATATAAGCAGTTTGTGCAGTAGCTTTTTTACGAAATCTAGATGGCATGTAGTCAGCAACAGATTTATGGATTGCAATATCCTCTGTAGGTAAATAGAAGTAATTTTTATAATCATCAAAGAATAAGTACTTAGTACCTGTAATTAATGAAAAGCTAAAGTTAAGAGATTCTTGTGTGAGTTCAATATGTATTTGATTAAGCGTTAATGAAAATGTATAAATATTTTCATTAAAAATAACCGCTTGTCTAAAGTCAGAATTAGTAGCTAGATTTATTATTAACGGATGAAAATACTCCGCGCTAAATTTATCATAATAAGCAATAACAGGCAATAATGAATTTATATAATATAATGCAATCATGTCCTCCTCGTTATGAATAATAAAACTGTATTCAAGTGCTAAGTCGCCGTCTTGAAAATGTTTATATAACCCGATTAATTCACCACCAGTAAAGGGATCGATTCTTTTGTAACCACAAAGCTTTTCAATTGTTTTTAGTTTCAAGTTATCTGTACCTAATAATTTTTTAAATGGTCTTAATTTCTTATAAAAGTCGAATGAGTTAAGTTTTGAAAGGTTTTCTTTCATACGGTATAAATTCATTCTTGATTTAATGAAAGGAATATCAAAACTATCACCATTAAAGTGTACTAAAGTTTTAAATTCACTGATTAATTGATTAAGTTTAAATAATAATTCGTATTCATCTTCAGGCTTTTCGCACAAGAATTGAGTTATAGTTAGTTCGTTGTTTTTAATATATAGCAATCCAACAAGATAAATCATATCATGTGTTCTTCTGAAACCAGTAGTTTCAATATCGATATATAGAGCTTTGTCATCATAAAAAGGAATAAAGTTAATGATATTAAAATATTTTGTGTCTTTAATCAGTTTAGAGTATATTTTCATAATTGCTTGTATAGTCTCCTTATCATGAAATGCTATAAAACCATTATAATAGTCATAGAGTTAAAAGTAAATTAAAAATATGATAATTATGATAGCTTTTTTTTAGAATATTGTGTAAAATATCAGTATTACATGAATACAAAGTAACATAAGAATACATAAATCACATTGTTAGGAGATATCACATGGATAGAAAAAAATTAAAAGAGATAAGTTATAAAGTGTTTGCGTACATAATTATATATTTATGCATAAATTTATATATGTCATCAAGTACTGCTTTTGATTTTCAAAATTGGTATTATATTGGAAATATTGCAGCAGCTTCAATTGTATACTTAATTATTTACTTAGGTTCAGATTCGGTAGGGTATAGACTAAATAATGATAATAAATTAAAAGAACGACTTGATCGAATGACTATCACAAAAAATGGAATAATTGCACATGGTGTTATAATAGTTGTTTTTGTTACTATTGCAATATTATTAGAAAGAATGTAGAGGTAATGATGAATAAAATAGCTGTTCTTGGTCCAAAGGGCACATATACAGAGAAAGCAGCAAAAGAATATATGAAAATCAAAGGTTTAAAAGGGGAATTAAAATACTTCAAATCTCTCCGTAAAACATTTGATTCAGTAGGAACGGATTGTAAGCTTGGGGTCATTCCTATTGAAAATACTTTAGATGGTTTTGTACAAATTATACTAGATTTATTAACCCATTCTAACTTAAATATTATTCATGAAATTGTATTACCAGTACGATTTGCGTTTATAGGAAATGCACCTTTAGAGGAAATAGAAGAAGTGTATGCACAGTTTAAATCTAAAAATCAATGTACCGATTTCCTTGAAGAAATAATTGAAAAGAAGGTATATATTACTGAGAGTAATTCTGAATCATATGAAAAAGTAATTAACGGTGGTTTGAGAACGGGAGCAATTGTTCCAATGCATGTATTAAAGGAAAAATATCAGTTTCATACTATTATTAAAGATATTGCAGACTCAATAGAAAATGAAACTAGATTCATTATTTTATCAAGAAATGAAAATAATGACAATGTATTTGATAAAGTTTGGAAAACTTTATTGGTGATTCATGATGATAGTGATAGACCTGGCTTGCTTGTTGATATTCTTAATATTTTTTCTGACGAGGGCATTAACTTATTATCTATTATAAGTCGTCCAACCAAAAAAGGACTTGGTAATTATAATTTTTTTATTGATGTAGATGGTTGCTATCAGAGAGATGAACATGTGAAATCAGCTATTAAAAAAGTTACAAAAAAATATAAAATCAGAGTTCTAGGTTCATATTATAGAGTTAATTGAAAATAGAAGATAAAATTAATATAATAATTCTTGATTTTTGATTTGATTTCATATATTATAAGATTATAAGAACTTAATTTCATATTACTAGACGAAGTTAGCGAGAGAGAGGTTTATACCCACCGAAGGAGCAATAATACATCTGCCGATATATTAGAAACTTTCAGGTAAACGGATCGCTAGTGGATAGAACTTCTGGAAAGAATCGAAGATGAGCACCGAAGGGGCAATACGTAAGTAGAATCTCTCAGGTAAAGTGAACAGAAGATAGTAAGGCGACTTTTTTTGTGTTGTCCCTACTATCTTTTTTATTGTAAAACAAAATTCGCTATATGAGTTTTATTAGTAAAAGTATCACCATACAAATTTGAAAACACAGAAAGAAGGTTGGTTATGAAAAAAACACCGTTATATGAAAGACATCTAAAAGATAATGGTAAAATGGTTGAATTTGCAGGGTATGAAATGCCAATTCAATTCGAAAAAGTTTTAGATGAGCATAAACATGTACGAAATAATGTAGGGGTTTTTGATGTAAGTCACATGGGAGAAGTTTTTATAGTAGGAAATGATGCTGAAAAATTTCTCGACTATCTATTAACAAATAATATAGGGAAGTTACATCACAATCAATGCATATATACTATGATGTGTTATGAAAATGGAACAGTCGTTGATGATCTTTTGGTATATAAATACAGTGAACTTAAATATTTATTAGTTATTAACGCTAGTAATGATGCTAAAGATGTTAAATGGATTAGAAGTTGTGCAATTGATTACGATGTAGAAATCGAACATGTAAGTGATACATTTGGAGAAATTGCAGTACAGGGACCTTTGGCAGAAAAATTAATGATAAGTGTATTTGGTGATATTATAAAAGAAATTACATTTTTTACTTTTAGAGAAATCGTATATGATGATATTACGATGATTATTTCAAGAACAGGATATACAGGTGAAGATGGATTTGAAGTATTTATGCCAGCTTCTATGACAGAACGAATTTATAATATTCTATTTCAACAAGAGTATGAACTTAAACCAATTGGATTAGGTGCAAGAGATACATTGAGATTTGAAGTGGCGCTTCCGTTATATGGACACGAACTAACAGATGAAATCAATCCGGTAGAAGCTAGATTAACTTATTTTGTTGATTTTAATAAAGGCAACTTTATTGGTAAAGAAGCGATGTTAATAACAAAAGAAGATGAAAATAGAAGAGCACTAATAGGATTCATGTTAGATGGGAAAGGTATTGCTAGAGAACATTATCCTGTTTATGATGAAAATAATGCTGAAATAGGCCATGTGACTACAGGATATAAACTCGAAGGATATGAGGGGGCACTAGGATTAGCGCTAGTTCCAAGAAGTCATATTAAACTAGGTAGCAAAATATTCATAGGTGTAAGAAATAAGAAGATAGAAGCAACAGTTATTAAACGTAAGTTTTATGACAAGAAATATAAAAAATAAAAACAAAGGAGAATTATAATGAAAATAATAGAATCATTATTGTATACTAAAAATCATGAGTGGGTAAGAGTTGAAGGTGAAGAAGCATATATTGGTGTTACCGACTATGCACAACATGCAATGGGAGATATTGTATATGTAGAAATGCCAGAAGTTGATGATGAACTAGATGCAGAAGACGGTTTAGGTGTTGTGGAGTCGGTTAAAGCTGCTTCGGATATTTATTCACCAATTTCAGGAACTATTATTGAAATAAATGAAGAACTTGAAGATTCACCAGAGATAATTAATAATGATCCTTTTGATGCATTTATTGTAAAAATCACTATATCTAACAAAAGTGAGCTTGATGAATTATTAAATGCAGAAGAATATAAAGCATACATTAGTGAAATCGAAGAATAAAATATATGGTTAGGGTGTTAAAAGCAAGTTTACTAATACTTTTAATACACTAACCATAGCTAAATAATTAAGGAGGCTTCATATGCACCCATATTTACCACATACAAAAGAAGATATAACAAAAATGTTAGAAGTAATTGGCGTAGATCATATTGATAATCTATTCGATGATATACCTAAGAATATTCGTTTGAATAAGGAATTAAAGTTAGATAAGAGTAAATCAGAATTAGAAGTTACAAAACTTATGAAACAATTAGCTAATAACAATGTTACAATTAATGAAAAGGTTAGTTTTATTGGTGGTGGTGCTTATAACCACTATGTACCGGCATTAATTAAACACCTTGCATCAAGGCAGGAATTTTTAACAGCATACACTCCATATCAACCAGAGATGAGCCAAGGCACGCTACAGGCAATCTTTGAATATCAATCTATGATTTGCGAGTTAACAGGCATGGATGTTTCTAATGCGAGTTTATATGATGGTGGTACTGCATTAGCAGAAGCGGTTTTCATGGCTAATCATGCTAATAAGAAAAAGGATGTTTTAGTTTCTGCAACAGTAAATCCTCAGTATAAAGATATAATTAAAACATATGCAAGGTTTAAAGGCCTTAATTATATTGAAATAAAAGAATCAGATGGTTGTACTGATATGGAAAATCTTAAAGATTTATTTAGTGCTGATAGTTCAAGTGTTATCATACAGACGCCAAATTATTATGGAATAGTTGAAAAAGGCTCGGAAGTAAGAACAATTATGAACTCTTTTAAAAATAAAGCTATGTTTATTGTTTCAGCAGACCCAACTTCATTAGCTGTACTTGAAGCACCAGTAAATTACGGTGCAGATGTTGTTGCAGGAGAAGGGCAAGGGTTAGGAAGTCCAGTGAGTTTTGGTGGTCCGTACTTAGGATATATTGCAGCAACAAAAAAAAATATGAGACGTATGCCAGGGCGAATTGTTGGTGAAACTGTAGACAAAGATGGTAAAAGAGCGTATGTTTTAACGTTACAGGCAAGAGAACAACATATTAGACGTGAAAAAGCGATGAGCAATATTACATCAAATCAGGGATTAGTTGCATTAATGGCAACAATTTACCTTGCAACAATGGGTAAAAAAGGTATTAAAGAAGTAGCGATTCAATCTATGTATAAAGCTCATTACCTAGCAGACAAGTTATGTAATATTAAAGGTATCACTTTATTAAATAGTAAACCGTTTTTTAATGAATTTGTTATAAAAACAAAAGTAAATGCTAAAATGTTATATGAAGTATTAATTGAAAAAGGATTTTTTAGTGGTGTTGTTCTAGATGATCACCAATTATTAGTATGTGCAACAGAAGTACATACTAAAGAACAGCTTGATAGCTTTGTGAAAGAAGTGGAGGGAATATTATGAGAGACTATAATAAACTGATTAAAGAATGTTCAGTTAAAGGTCGTGTTGGATATAAACTTCCACCCCTAGATGTAGATATATTTGATTATAAAGAGTATTTTGGAGAAGATGTTCTCCGTAAGGAAGAAGTGGATTTACCTGAAGTAAGTGAATTTCAAGTAGTACGTCATTATACTAATCTAAGTCTTAAAAACTTTGGGGTTGAATCTGATACATATCCACTTGGATCGTGTACAATGAAATATAATCCTAAAATCAATGAAGACATGGCGGCTTTAGAAGGATTTACAGAGATTCACCCATTGCAAGAACCTGAAACAGTACAAGGTGCTCTTAAGCTTATGTATGAACTTGCAAAAATGTTAGAAGAAATAACAGGCATGGATGAAATAACATTGCAACCAGCAGCTGGATCTCAAGGAGAATTGACTGGTTTAATGATTACGAAAGCATACTTAGAATCAAAGGGACTATCCCATAAAACTAAAATAATCATTCCAGACTCTGCTCATGGAACTAATCCGGCAACTGTAACAATGGCAGGTTTTGAAGCGGTAGAAATCAAATCAAATCAAAATGGTACTGTATCACTTGAGGCTTTAGAAGAAGTTTTAGACGAAAATGTAGCTGGTTTAATGCTTACTAATCCTAATACACTTGGACTGTTTGAAAAAGATATATTTGAAATAGCTGATAAAATCCACCAATTAGGTGGTGTGTTATATTATGATGGTGCAAATATGAATGCAAATATGGGCATAATAAGACCAGGTGATATGGGTTTTGATATTGTACACTTGAATTTGCATAAAACATTTGGTACGCCTCATGGTGGAGGTGGACCGGGAAGTGGACCAGTTGGTGTTAAGAGTCATCTGATTCCTTTTTTGCCTAATCCATCTATAATAAAAAAAGAAGATGTTTATAAAATTAAAGATACATATGATCAGTCCATCGGTCGTGTAAAAACATTTTATGGAAACTTTGGTGTATTAGTAAGAGCTTATGCTTATATAAAAACTCTTGGCCGTGATGGCTTAAAAGAAGCGAGTCAATTAGCTGTTCTTAATGCTAATTATATGAAAGAAAGATTAAAAGAAACATATAATCTCCCATATGATATTATATGTAAACATGAATTTGTATTAGCAGGATTAAAAAATTCTATAGAAGGAGTTAATACCATTGATGTAGCTAAGCGTTTAATTGACTATGGCGTACATCCACCAACTATATATTTTCCGCTAATAGTAGAACAAGCATTAATGATAGAACCTACTGAAACTGAAGATAAAGAATCTTTAGATGCATACATTGAAGTGCTTTTAACAATTGCAAAAGAAGCAGTAGATAATAAAGAACTGCTTCTTAATGCACCAGTAAATGCAACTGTAAAAAGATTAGATGAAGTAACTGCAGCTAGAAAACCTGTTGTGAAATGGTAGGTATTATGAATAAATATGACGTAGTAGTATTAGGTGGTGGTCCAGGAGGTTACGTTGCAGCGATTTCTCTTGCAAAAGCAGGGTTGAACATTTGTCTTATCGAAAGAGATAGATTAGGTGGAACCTGTCTTAATCATGGATGCATCCCAACAAAAGCTTTATATCATTATGCAAAAACGGTTCATTCAATAAATAAACATCAGTTACAGGGAATATCGACAGGACAAATAGAATTAGACTTTGACTTGATTATGAATAATAAGCAAGAAACAGTTGATTCTCTAGTTAGTGGAGTTGAAATTCTTGTGAAAAAAAATAAGATTACCTTAATTGAAGGCGAGGGAAAATTTGTCGATGACAGTTCAATAATTGTACAATGTTCAAATGGTGAAACTAAACAAGTTTCTGGAGAATATATAGTTGTTGCAACTGGTTCAAAACCAATATTACCACCAATTACTGGATTAAAAGAAGGAATGGATAATAATTTTGTATTAACATCAAAAGAAGCATTAGCTTTAATTAAAATTCCAAATAAAATTGTTGTTATCGGTGGTGGTGTTATTGGAATGGAATTTGCAACAATATTTAATCAATTTGGAAGCGAAGTGACGGTAATTGAAGCTACTGAGAGTATATTACCTAGTTTTAATAAAGAGCTTATTAAGAGGTTTAAACCATTAGTAAAGAAACAAGGTCTGAATATTTTAACAAAATCAATGGTTACAGCTATTGATAAAACATTAAAAACAGTCACATATGAAGGTAAAAACGGACCTGAGTCTATAGATTGCGATATTGTATTGTGTGCAGTTGGTAGAAAGCCTAGTTTTAATCATATTTCACTAAATAATTTATCAAATGAAATTGATGATACTAGGAAAATCATAGTTGATGACTTTATGCGTACTTCAATCAATAATTTGTATGCAATTGGTGATGTTAATGGTTTAAGTTTATTGGCACATAGCGCCTCTAAACAAGGAGTTATTGCAGCGAAGGATATCATAAATAAATTTAGCGAATCTAATAGGGAAATAAATTCAATAACAAAAGTAAAAGGTTTTAGTAGTTATAGTGTGCCACAAGTTGCTTTTTTATTACCGGAGATTAGTCAGGTAGTAAGTAATGATTATGACGCTTCCAAAAAATATAAATCTGGTAAATTTTTATACAGATCAAATGGTATGGCTTTAGCAATCAAAGAGTCTGATGGATTATGTAAAGTAGAATATGATGAAGATATGAAACGACTTGTATATATGGGTATTCTAGGAGAAACTGGCGCAGAACTGATACATACAGGTGTTCATGGAATTGATCATGAATTAAATTTTAATGACTTAACAGATAGTATAGCGGGACATCCTAGCTTAATGGAAATACTGCATGAAACATTATTAGATATTAATAAAATGGGAATCCATCAAATATAATAAGCATTTATAAAGGTCGTTAAGGAGCTTAAGATGAATCAATCAATTGCCGATATAAAAAATGAACTTAATGTTATAATTACTGGTGATGTGTTACAATTAGAAACTAGTGTAGAACTATTTGCCAAAAAATATTGTAACGATACTAGAAAAGGTGTTATAAACCTTCTAACAAAAGGTGAAAAAATAGTTAAAATATATAATGACGAGTTAGAGCGTGTTAAGTTTATGCTTACGTACGAAGAGTGTTTTAAAGACTCGGGTTATATAGGAGGCATTGATGAAGCAGGAAGGGGGCCTTTAGCGGGCCCTGTTGTTGCTGCTTGTGTTATACTTGATCCTAAGGATCCAATATTATATGTTAATGATTCGAAAAAACTAAGTGCAATAAAAAGAGAAGAATTATATGTAGAGATAATAAATCGCTCTATAAGTTATGGCATTGGTGTAGTTAGTGAAAAAGACATTGATGAAATAAACATACTACAAGCTACATACAAAGCTATGAGATTAGCGATAGGCAAGTTAAAAATCAAACCAAATCATTTACTAAATGATGCAGTTATAATTCCTGAAATCTATATACCTCAAGAGAAAATTATTAAAGGTGATGCTAAATCATTAAGTATAGCAGCGGCTAGTATTTTAGCTAAGGTATCAAGAGATAGAATTATGGTAGCATATGATGAATTATATCCTGAATATAATTTTGCAAGTAACAAAGGGTATGGATCAAGTGAACATATAAAAGCAATTAAACAAAGTGGTCCATCAAAGATACATAGAAATACATTCATTAAGAATTTTCTATAGTATATAAGTTCTAATGTGAATGTATTATAAAAATTGTATGATTTAGTTGATGGTTAAAGGGTTTAGATAATAGTTTGATACACAAATCGTAAAAAGAAAGATTGGTGAGCAAGTTGAGAGTAGATTTATCAAGCATTGTTGGCCGATGGAATAAAACGGAAGACTTAAAAGCTAAAGGTAAAAATAAAGCTAAGAATTATTCAAAACTTCCGGTAAAAGGACAAACGATTAAAGGTCAAATAATGGATGTACAATTAAATAAAGTAAGTGTATTATTAGAAGATGGACAATTAGTTGAAGCGAAAATGGCAGAACAATTTGAATTTGTTGTTGGAGATCAGCTTTCTTTTCATGTAAAGGAATCTAATCAAGACATGTTATTATTACAGCCATTGTTAGAAGGCGATGAGTCAGAAGCAAGAGTTCTTGATATATTGAAAGCGTCAGGTTTTAAAGGTACACCTGAAAATGTGGAAATAGTAAAAAAGTTAATTGATAATAATATGCCTATTAACAAAAAAATGTTAACAGAAGTATTAATGTATTCTAAACGATTTCCTGAAGCAAAGATTGACAATATTTTATTTTTAATTAAATATGATATTATTGTATCTAAAGATTCGCTACATTATGTTACCGAATTATTAGATAATAAACAGAGTATATCTACTAATATCTCCAGTTTTAATTCAGAAGTTGCTAATATTGTAGATAAAGAGTCAGGTGCTTTAGTTGCAAAAACAATTCTTAAAGATAATGAACCTGCTACTATTGTATTCACTAAAGTTCGAAACTCTTTCTTAAAAACAAGTGAGCAGGTTTACGTTCCTAAGGAAAAACTTGGATTTCCAATAAATAAAGTAATGAGCGATATTGATGCAAAAGCACTCATAGATGATACTAGCCTTCGATCAAAATTATTTGGTGAAACTATAAAAGCCACACCTTCTGCAAGTGTAGAAAATTTCATGGCAAATAAAGGCAAGGCAATTGGTGATTTGTTTACAACTATAGAAGAAATGAATATTCCAGATGATATTAAATTGGCAACAAATAAACTTTTCGCAAAACGAATTACAAAATCAATGCTTAATAATGAATTGATGATGAATAAAGAAGACTTTAATAGTGTGGAAAAGATTAACAAACATTATAATAAAGTTTATGATCGTATTATTGATGTATTAAACTTAGATATACAAGATGCTTCAAAATCAGTGCAGGAAGTTTTAAAAGAAGCTAGTAATATTAAAACTAATGTTGAAATAATGAATCAACTTCAGGAAAATCATCAATTTATACATATTCCAATAGTTCTTAATGATCAAAACATTGATAGCGAGCTATATATTATGAATAATAAAAAATCTTCCAAATCCAAAAACAAGAAAGTAACGGCTCTGTTAAGACTTGATCTTCGTAACCTTGGTCAATTAGATATATATGTAGTTAAAACTTCAAAAAACGTAGAAGTGAACTTTTATGTAGAAGGTGATGAAACGATTGATCACATAAGAACTAATTCATCAACTCTAGTTAATCAACTTGTAGAAAAATCATTTAATGTTCTTGGTATAGGCGTTATGATGAAAGAGAAAAAATTTGATATAGTTAGTGATTTTTTAGATAAAAGGGATAATAACGAATCAAAAAGATTTAGTTTTGATATGAAAGCATAAGTATATAAATGACTTTAGTATATTATAAAAACATATTAGGAAAGAACATAAGTAGGAAAGAGTATATCAGAAAAGGATGAGCTAATGAATAATAGTAATCAACACCTAGAGCTTAAAAAGGCGATTAAAAAGGTTGCCGCAATTAAATACGAAACAGATGATGCGGCACCAACAGTTATTGCAAAGGGAAAAGGTCTTATTGCTGATAATTTATTAGAAAAAGCAGATGCATCCAATATTCCTGTATATAAAGACGAAGCATTGGTTGAAGAACTTACTAAATTAGATTTAGGAGACTTTATTCCACCTGAATTATATACTGTTGTTGCTGAAATTATGATATTTGTATCAGATTTAGATAAAATAAAAGATAAAGTCAGGTAATAAATGAATAATAGGAAAAAGGGAAGAAATTATGAACTAAAAACAGCGGAATACTTACAAAATAATTCATTTCAGATATTAGATATGAATTATAATTGTAGATTTGGAGAAGTTGATATTATTGCTAAAGAACAAGAGGAATTAGTTTTTATAGAGGTTAAATATAGAATGAATGATAAGTATGGTCATCCTAGTGAGGCGATTAACTTCTATAAAAAGCGAAATATTATAAATGTTTCTAGATGGTATATTCACGAAAATAAACTTTATGAAACAAATATCAGATATGATGTAGCTATATGGTTAAATGGAAAATTAGAATATTATAAAGGAGCTTTTGATTGTGATGGTTGATTAAAATAGCTCTTAAATAAAGAGGTGTAACAATGAACAAGCATGTAATTACTAAAATAATTAATGGGAGTATAGCTGAAGAATTAGATATTAGAATCAACGATGAATTGATATCAATAAATGGTAAAGAAATTAAGGATGTACTAGATTATAAATTTTTAGAAAAAGATGAAGAAATTAAATTAGTATTAGTTAGACCTTCAACAAATGAAGAGTGGGAATACTTAGTTGAAAAAGAAGTTTCCTGTGAATTAGGACTTGAATTTGAATCAGGTTTGATGGATGAATATAAATCCTGTCATAATAAATGTGTGTTTTGTTTTATAGATCAATTACCTAAAGGTATGAGAGAAACAATGTACTTTAAAGATGATGATGCAAGATTATCATTTTTACAGGGAAATTATATTACATTGACAAATATGAAAGAAGAAGATTTTTCTAGAATTATTCAATACAGATTGTCGCCAATTAATCTGTCTATTCATTCAATGAATATGGAACTTAGAATAGAAATGTTGCATAATCGTTTTGCAGGTAATTTACTTAAATATATGAATCGATTATATGAAGCTGGTATTATTATGCATGGTCAAATTGTGCTGTGTAAAGAGATTAATGATAAAGAGGAATTAGAATATTCTATTAAAGAAATGATGAAATATCTTCCTTATCTTCAAAGTGTTTCAGTTGTGCCAGTTGGATTGACTAAACATAGAGCTCATCTTAATATACTAGAACCATTTAATAAAGAAGAAGCTAAAGAAGTGATTAACTTAGTTGCCAAATATCAGAAGATAGCAATGTTAAAACATAAACTACATTTTATACATGCTGCTGATGAATTTTACTTTTTAGCACAGGAAGATGTGCCTGAAGCTTTAACATATGATGGATATTTACAATACGAAAATGGTGTTGGTATGATAAGACTCTTGAAAGATGAGTTCATTAAGTGTTATAATAGCTTTGATTTTCAAAGCAACTATGATATTATCTATGATAACATAGTAATAGTAACAGGTAAATTGATAGAAACAACCATAAGAGAACTAGCAGAATTAATAATGAAACACAATAGTAGCTTGAATATAAATGTAATTGGAATTAATAATGATTTTTTTGGACCGTTAATAACTGTTTCTGGATTAGTAACAGGTAATGATATTATCGATCAGATAGGTGAGCTAAAGAATGACATTATATACTTACCTAATAATATGTTAAAGGCAGATGAAGAAATTTTTCTTGATGACGTTACATTAATTGAAATAAAAAATAAGCTAAAAACAAAAATTATACCTCTAAAATTAAAAGGTGATTTTTTGTTTAAAGCTATGTTAGGTAAGGAGATAAATTATGAGTAATAAACCGATAGTAGCTGTAGTTGGAAGACCTAATGTAGGAAAATCTACATTGTTTAACCGATTAGCTGGTGAAAACATTTCTATAGTCAAAGATACACCTGGAGTTACGAGAGATCGTATATATGCTGATGCAAGTTGGCTTAAGTATGATTTTACATTAATTGATACAGGAGGCATTGAACCAGATACTAGTGACTTAATATTAAGTCATATGAGAAGTCAAGCTGAAATAGCAATAGAAACAGCGGATGTTATTATTTTCATGGTAGATGTACAAACTGGATTAACAGATGCAGATCAAAAAGTTGCAGAAATGTTAAGACGTTCTAAAAAACCTATTGTACTCTGTGTTAACAAAGTAGATTCATTCAAAAAATTTCAATATGATGTATATGAATTTTATAATCTTGGACTTGGTGAACCGTTTCCGATAGCAGCTTCAAATGTACAAGGATTAGGTGATATGCTTGATGAAGTGGTTTCGTTTTTTGAACATGATGGTGAAGCTTCAGAGGACGACTACGATATTCCTAAAATTGCAATAGTAGGCAAGCCTAATGTAGGTAAATCATCCTTAATCAATAAAATTCTAGGTGAAGAAAGATTAATCGTAAGTAGTATTGCAGGAACTACTAGAGATGCAATTGACACGATGGTAAAATATGATGATAAAGAGTATCGCCTTATTGATACAGCTGGTCTTAGGAGAAAAAGTCGTATTAAAGAAGACTTAGAAAGATATTCTATTGTAAGAACTGTTGCAAGTGTTGAAAAAGCTGACTTAGTTATTATGATGATTGATGCAACGGAAGGAATTACTGAACAGGATGCAAAAATCGCAGGGATAGCTCATGATAGAGGCAAAGGTGTTATTATTGCAGTTAACAAATGGGATGCTCTTGAAAAAGATGATAAGACGATGTATAGATTTCTTGATGAAATCCAAAAAACACTCGCATATATGACGTACGCTCCGATTGTATTTATTTCGGCTATTACAGGTCAAAGAATCAATAAATTATTTGAAACAATTGATATGGTTGTACAAAATCAAGCACTTAGAATTCCCACAGGTGTTATGAACGAAATACTGTATGATGCAATGGCGATGAATCAACCACCATCAGATAAAGGAAAAAGACTTAAAATTTATTATATGACACAAGTATCTATTAAACCACCAACTTTTATATTGTTTATTAACGACAAAGAACTTATGCATTTTTCATATACTAGATATATTGAGAATCAAATACGAGAAGCATTTGGTTTTAAAGGTACTCCTATTAAACTTATTGGTAGAGAGAGGAAGGATAAATAAATGTTTCGACTGTTAGCTTTTGTTATTGGATATTTAGCAGGATGTGTCAATTTTGCCTATATTATAGGTCGCTTTAAAGAACATATTGATATTAGAGATTATGGAAGTGGTAATTCAGGAACAACTAACGCAATTAGAGTTATGGGATGGCGCCTGGGTATCGTAACGTTTTTTGGTGATTTCTTTAAATGTTTTTTAATATATATATTAGTAGCTAGTTTGTTTGATAACCAAATTATTGGATTATATGCAGGCTTTGGGGCAATCGCAGGTCATAACTGGCCAGTGTTTTTAAAGTTTAAAGGTGGCAAAGGTATTGCAGCAACAACGGGATTATTATTTGCAGTAGATCCACTTGGAGGATTAATTATTACAGTAATAGTTGCTACCATAATTTATTTTACTAAATATGTATCACTTGGTTCCATTGTATTAGTTACATTAATGCCTATAATGTTTTATGTATTTAAAGATGGGCAGATTGAATATATGATAATAAGTATACTGCTTATGGTAGTTGCTTGTTACAGACATAGAGCAAATATAAAAAGACTTATAGATGGCAACGAGAATAAAATAGGCTTTAAGAAAAAGTAGAGGTGAAGACGTGAAAATAACAGTTTTAGGCTCAGGTGGTTGGGGTTGTGCTCTTGCTAAAGTTTTAAGTGATAATAAACATCATGTAACATTATGGTCAAAATTTCAAGAAGAATTAGACAAAATTGAAAATTTAGGTGAAAATATTGATAGATTACCAGGAATAAAATTACCTAAAGAGTTAGTTCTTACATCAGATATAAATAAAGCTACTAAAAATTCTGAAATAATTGTTTTGGCAGTACCGTCAAGTTATATTAGAACGACATGTGAAATATTTAAAGACCTTATTGATGAAAAACAGATAATAGTAAATGTTGCTAAAGGTATTGAAGATGGTACGTTAATGTCGTTACAAGAAGTAATCAATGATGTATTTCCAAATAATCAAGTTGCTGTACTTTCTGGACCTTCACACGCTGAAGAAGTTGCAAGGGGTGTTCCTACTTCAGTTGTTGTAGGATCTAAAGATGAAAAAATCGTAAAACTTATTCAAAACACTTTTATGAATCAGAATTTTAGAGTTTATGGAAGTTCAGATATTATAGGTATTGAAATGGGTGGTTCCCTTAAAAATGTTATTGCATTAGCAGCAGGTGTTTCTGATGGGTTAGGGTATGGTGATAATACAAAAGCGGCACTTATGACAAGAGGGATTGCTGAAATAAGTCGATTAGGTATTGCAATGGGAGCTGATTTAGCTACTTTTAATGGCTTATCAGGTATAGGAGATCTTATAGTTACCTGTACATCAATGCATTCAAGAAATAGACGAGCAGGTATTCTTATTGGTAAAGGGAGTACACTTTCAGAAGCCTTAGATGAAGTTAAAATGGTTGTTGAAGGGGTATATTCTGCTAAAGCAGCTTTAGATTTAGCTCATAAATATAATGTTGAAATGCCTATTATTGAAAAGGTTAATAAAGTTTTGTTTGAAGGAGCAGACCCTGGTAAAGCAGTTGATGAGCTAATGAACCGTAAAAAGAAATTTGAAACTCATTATTAAGTACTTGTTTTTACCATGAATCTGTGCTATAATAAATTGAAAATTAAGATGATTACTAAGAGAGTGGACGCCGGTCCACTCTTTTGTTTGAGTATGGAAGGATGTGAAAAAAATGGCATCAAAAAAAGAAATAGAAAGTTTAGCACTTAATGTAATAGAACCAATTTGCATTCAAAACGATTATGAATGCGTAGACGTTGAATATGTTAAAGAAATAGGACACTTTTATTTAAGAGTATACTTAGATAAAGAAGGTGGAATCACAGTTAATGATTGTGAAATAGCTAGCAGAGCATTTGAAGTTGAATTTGATAAGAAAGATCCAATTACAGATCCTTATATTTTAGAAGTAAGTTCGCCAGGGCTTGATAGACCGCTTAAAAAAGATAAAGATTTCAAAAAATATTTAGGTAATATGGTTGAGTTGAAACTTTATAAGGCAATAAATAAAGTTAAAGAATTTACTGGGGAACTTAAAAGCTTTTCAGAAGGAACGATAACAGTTGTTATTGAAGATGAAGAAATGACCTTTAACAGAAGTGATATTGCAATTGTTAGATTAGCAATTGTATTTTAAAACATAATTTAGTACAAGGAGGATATAATATGAATGCTGAATTTATTCAAGCATTAGAACAAATTGAAAAAGAAAAAAATATAAGTAAAGAAGTATTGCTAGAAGCAATCGAAAATTCGCTACTTACTGCATGCAAAAATCACTACGGAACATCTTCTAATATACAGGTAACAATTGATAATGAACAAGGGATAGTAACTGTAATAGCAGAAAGAGAAGTTGTTGAAGAAGTTGAGCAAAAAGAACTTCAAATTTCACTTGAAGAAGCGAGAGAAACTGATCCAAACTTAAATATAGGTGATGTTATTCAAATCGAAGTAACACCTAGAGATTTTGGACGTATTGCTGCTCAAAAAGCTAAACAAGTAGTTGTTCAAAAAATACGTGAAGCTGAAAGAGATTTATTATTCAGTACATATCAAGAAAAAGAAAAAGAAGTGGTTACTGGTATTATTCAACGTAATGTTAAGAATAATGTAATCATAAACCTTGGTAAAATTGATGGTGTATTAGCTGAAAAAGAGCAAGTTGGTTCGGAAAAATATATTGTTAATGAACGTATTAAAGTATATGTTATCGAAGTTAAACCAGGAACAAAAGGACCTAAAATTTACGTTTCAAGAACTCATCCTGATTTAGTTAAAAGATTATTCGAACAAGAAGTACCTGAAGTACATGAAGGTGTTGTTGAGATTAAATCTATTTCAAGAGAAGCTGGTTCAAGAACTAAAATAGCAGTACACTCAAATAAATCTGAAGTTGATCCTGTTGGTTCATGTGTTGGTCATAATGGTTCAAGAGTTGGAATTGTAGTTAGTGAGTTACACGGCGAGAAAATTGATATAATCCCATGGTATGAGAATATTGCCGCTTTTATTGCTGCATCACTGAGCCCTTCAAAAGTTGTACAAGTAGCTGTTCATGTTGAAGAAAAAAGCGCGAAAGTTGTAGTTCCTGATTATCAATTATCATTAGCTATTGGTAAAGAAGGCCAAAATGCAAGATTAGCTGCAAAGCTTACAGGTTTTAGAATTGACATAAAAAGTGAAACACAGGCTAAGGAAACAGATTTTATTACAGATAAAGAAATTGAAAATGAAGAAATTATCAAACTTAATAAAACAAAAAAGATTCATTCTGATGATGTATTACCATTTGATGCTTCCCTTTTTGAGGATTAGCTATGGTAAAAAAACTACCACTTAGACGTTGTACAGGTTGTGGTGAAATGAAGGATAAGCGCGATATGATGCGTGTCGTTAAAACAAAAGAAAATAAATTTTTCTTAGATGAAACGGGAAAGGCAAACGGTCGGGGAGCATATATATGCAAATCAAGTGACTGTTTAGCATTAGCATCTGATAACAAGGGACTAGAAAGATCCTTCAAAGCAAAGATTCCGTCAGAGACATATGATTCTCTTAAGGAGGCAATGGAACAATTTGAATAAGTCATTAAATATGATTGGCCTGTGTATGAAAGCAGGCAAACTAAAATCCGGAGAATTCTCAGTTGAACAATCCGTAAAGTCAGGAGATGCGTTTTTAGTTATAATTGCAGAAGATGCATCTGACAATACAAAGAAAAAATTTACAAATATGTGTAACTATAGACACTTGCCATTCCATATTATTTTTTCAAAAGAAGAACTAGGAAGATCAATTGGTAAGGAATATCGAGCAACGCTATGTATAAATGATGAAAATTTTGCACATAGCATAGAAAAAACTTGGAGGTGATTGGATGTCAAAAAGACGTGTACATGAATTAGCAAAACAACTTGGACTAGATTCGAAAAAGTTGCTTAGTACTTTAAAAAGCCTTGATATCGTTGTTAAAAATCATATGAGTTCTATATCAGAAGATGAAGAACAAATGATTATTAAGCACTATGATAATTCAACAAATAAAAAGAAAGATACTAAAGCAGTCAATGAAGTTAAATCTGTTAATGAAGTTAAGCCAGTTAAAAATGTTAAACCAGTTAAAGATATTAAAGCAGTTAAAGAGATTAAACCAGTTAAAGCAGTTAATGAGATTAACCCAGTTAATGAGGTAGAAATTTCTCACGATGAAAAGAAACATAAAACAAACAAGAAAAAAAGAATTGAAGAAATTGAGCGAGAAAAAGCAGATGTAATCTATATAGGCACTGAAGTTTCTGTAAAGATTTTAGCTGAAAAACTTGAAAAACCTATTTCTGAACTTGTTAAAAATCTCATGCTTAAGGGTGTTATGGCGACGGCTAATCAAGAAATAAGCTTTGATTTGGCTACAGATTTAGCGTTAGAATACGAAGTTTTAGTAGAAAAAGAAGATGAAAAAGATTTTATAAAAGAATTTTTCAAAGGTGAAGAAGATAATTCTAAAGATCTTGTGAAACGGCCACCTGTAGTAGTAGTTATGGGTCATGTTGATCATGGTAAAACATCTTTACTTGATGCGATTAGAGAAGAAAGAGTGACTGAAGGCGAACATGGTGGTATTACACAACATATTGGTGCTTATTCAGTTGATATCAACGATGAAACAATTACATTTTTAGATACACCAGGTCACGAAGCGTTTACTGCTATGAGATTACGTGGTGCAATGGCGACTGATATAGCAATATTGGTTGTTGCAGCAGATGATGGTGTTATGCCACAGACAATTGAAGCAATTAACCATGCAAAAGCTGCAGATGTTCAAATAATTGTTGCAATTAATAAGATAGATAAAGAAGGAGCTAATCCTGATAGAGTTAAACAAGAACTAATTGAATATGGTTTAGTATCTGAAGATTGGGGTGGAGATACAATTTGCGTGCCAGTATCAGCTATCCAAAAAACAGGTATTGATACATTACTAGAAATGATTATACTTGTTGCTGAAATGGAAGACCTCGAAGCGAACCCAAAAAGAACAGCAAAAGGAACTGTTGTTGAAGCGCAATTGGACAAAGGAAGAGGTCCTGTTGCCACAATTCTTGTACAAAATGGAACGCTTGCTGTAGGGGATGCTATATTAGCAGGTTCTACCTATGGGAAAGTTCGTGCAATGATTAATGATCAAGGAAAAAGAATTCGTACAGCAGGTCCTTCTACACCAGTAGAAATATTAGGGCTTGATGAAGTGCCTGCAGCAGGTGAGGCATTTTACGTTGCTAAAAACGATAGAGAAGCAAGGTTATTAGCTGAAAAGCTTAAGGCAAATATCCGTGAGAAAATGATTCAGAATACACCTCAAAAGGTTACACTTGATGACTTGTTCCACCAAATTCATGAAGGTGAAATGAAGGAACTTAAGTTAATTGTTAAAGCAGATGTTCAAGGATCAGTTGAAGCAGTTAAACAAAGTCTGATGAAACTTTCGAATGAAGAAGTAATTATTAATATTATTCATGGTGGTGTTGGTGCTATTACTGAATCAGATGTTATGTTAGCAAGTGCTTCGAATGCAATAATAATTGGATTTAATGTTAGACCTGAAACTACGGCTAGAAGCGTTGCGGAAACAGAAAAAATCGATGTAAGACTATATAGAGTTATATATAATGCAATTGAAGATATTGAACTTGCTATGAAGGGAATGCTTGATCCAATTTATAAAGAAAAAGTCATTGGTCATGCAGAAGTCCGTAATATGTTTACAGTTTCTAATGTTGGAACTATTGCAGGTTCGTATGTACTTGATGGTAAAATGCAGAGGAATGCACTAGTTCGTTTAGTAAGAAATGGTGTTGTATTATATGAAGGAGAATTAGCTTCTTTAAAGCGATTTAAAGACGATGCTAAAGAAGTTGCATCCGGATATGAATGTGGTATTATGTTAGATAAATATAATGATCTCAAATTAAACGATGTTATTGAAGCGTATATCATGGAAGAGATTCCTAGATAATATCTTTTACAAAAGAAGGTGACAAAATGAAGAAAAATAGTAATAGAATAATTAGAATAAATGAAGAAATTAAACATGAGTTAAGTTCAATCATTCGAGAAGGACTTAAAGATCCACGTGTAGATACACTTATAAGTATTGTTCACGTGGATACAACACCAGATCTTAAATACTGTAAAGTGTTTTTTAGTACATTAGGAGACGAGGCTAAGCACCAAGAAACTCTTGAAGGACTTAAAAACTCGGCTGGTTTTATTCGTAGAGAATTAGCTAGAAAAGTAAATTTAAGAAATACACCAGAACTCAAATTTGTTATTGATTACTCAATAGAGTATGGTGTAAATTTGAATAAGTTGATAAGTGAAGTTACAGCTCACGATCGACATGAAGATGAAGAATAATGAAACTTAAAGAATTATTAAACTATTTGCCAGAAGATGAACATGTATATATAACAGGACATGTTCATCCTGATGGTGATTGTCTTGGTGCTGCACTTGGATTATACCAGGTACTTAATAAATATAGAAAAACAACGGTAGTATTAGAAGAAAGACCAGAAAGTTATAAATACTTATCTGGTTTTAGTGCTATTAATAATTACGAAGAAATAAAGACTAAACTGGATGAAATATATAAAACAAAGTATAGTCTTATCGTAATGGATTCAGGTGATATATCTCGAATCGACCCTGTTAAAGAAATGTTTAATCAGGCTACTAGAACTATTAATATTGATCATCATGAAAGTAACAATAACTATGGTGACTATAATTATGTTGATGCGAAAGCTAGCTCAACTTGTGAAATGATTGGAGTGTTAATAGGTCTATTAGAGAATGATTTTACTGAATTAACCAAAGAGATTGCAGAATGTTTATATACAGGTATTGTTTACGATACAGGAGTATTTAGACATAGTAATACAAGAAAACAAACTCATAAAATCGCTGCATATCTTGTAGATGAAGATATTGATTTTACATGGATTATTAATAAAATGTATCATGCAAGATCTGTAACAAGTGTTAAAGCTATGAAGTATGCCCTTGACAATTTAAAACTTGTTAATGAAGATAAAATTGTTATAACAGTAATTACTAATGAAGTATTAGAAAAAGATGGTTTGATAAAAAGTGACACAGAAAGTGTTGTTTCTTTTTTGAATGAAATTGAAGGACCAATTGTAAGTGCCTTCTTTTTAGAAACAGTCAAAGGACAATTTAAAGTTAGTTTTAGGGCTAATAGTTTTATGAATGTATGTCGTGTTGCGAAGAAATTTGGTGGTGGAGGTCATATTAAGGCTTCAGGCTGTACGGTGACAGGGACTAGAGAAGAAGTGATTGATATGGTTTTAAAGGAGCTAGACCTTGAATATAAACGGAATAATTAATGTATATAAAGAAAAAGGATATACATCTTTCGATGTTGTTGCTATTCTAAGAGGAATTATTGGTATACGTAAAATTGGTCATACGGGAACACTTGACCCAGATGCCACAGGTGTTTTGCCTGTTTGCTTAGGAAAAGGTACCAAGGTTGTTGGATTTTTAACTAATAAAAAAAAGAGTTATAGGGCAGTATTTGAAACTGGATATACTACAGATACTCAAGATATATCTGGCTCGGTTATTAAACGTTTTGAAGGGATTACATCTTTAGAACAAGTGAAAGAAGAATTAGAAAAATTTATAGGGGATTATCAACAAACTCCACCTATGTATTCTGCGCTTAAATATAATGGTAAAAAACTTTATGAACTTGCAAGAAAAGGTATAACAATCAAACGTGAACCAAGGCTTGTAGTTATTCATAAAATAGAACAAATTCAGCAAATTGATGAAACGCATTTTAGTTTTGAAGTAACTTGTTCAAAGGGCACATATGTTAGAACTTTAATATATGACTTAGGTTTAATACTTAATGTAGGTGCAACCTTAAGCGAACTAGAACGTACAGCGGTAGAACCTTTTATGTTAAAGGATGCATTAACATTAGACGAAATAAGAAAGTTAGAATCTATTAATAAACTTAGTAATTACATACATAAAATTGACAGTATTTTTTATAGTTACGGTGAACTAATTGTATCAACTAATTATGACAAAGCACTATATAATGGAAATGAATTACCAATTAGTCTTATAAATAGTAAATACGATAAAATAGATTTAGACTTAAGAATACGTGTTTATGATTCTCATAAACAATTTATCGGGATATACAAAACTGTACTTAGAAAAGATGTTATGATTCTAAAAATCGAGAAAATGTTTTATTAACGAGGTGAGACATGATAATTATTACAGATATAGATTCGCTGCATCTTAAAAATACAGTTGTAGTGCTTGGAAATTTTGATGGAATACATAAAGGACATTTAACATTATTACACAAAGCAAAAGAAATTGCAGAAAGTCAAAATCTTAAAACTGTATTTTTTACATTTTACCCACATCCAACACATGTATTAGCGCCTAATGAAGTGAAATTAATTAACACAGATTTAGAAAAACAATATATTGCAGAAGTGGAGGGAATGGATTACTATCTAAGATTTCCCTTTACTACTAAAACAGCATCTATAAATGCAGAAAATTTCATCTATAAATTTTTGCATCAACAGATTGATGCAAAAGCTATTGTTATTGGCGAAGATTATTCATTTGGAAAAGGACGTAGAGGAAATGTTAATATGCTTCAGTATTTTGAAGATGAATATGGATATAAATTATATCCAATGAAAAAATTAAAACATAAAGGTGAAATCATCAGTAGCACTTGGATTAGAAAAGCTATAATTAATGCTGATTTAAACACTGTATATGAATTAATGGGTAGAGATTATTTTGTAAGCGGAGAAATTGTTCACGGTGCCCAAATTGGGCGAACAATCGGGTTTCCTACTGCAAATATTAAGCCGAATATACATAAACAATTACCTAAAAAAGGCGTTTATATAACAACGATTGATGTAAAAGGCAAAACATATTATGGATTAACCAACGTTGGCACAAAACCAACAATTAATGTGACTTTAACAGAAGTTATTGTAGAAACATATATTTATGATTTTGATGAAATGATATATGGAGAACAAGTAAATGTTAAGTTCTATAAATATTTAAGAGATGAAGATGTTTTTAAAACTTTAGATGATCTAATTGTACAGATGAAATTAGACGAATTAGAATTAATTCGCTACGCTAAAATAGATATGAATAAAAAAGCAAAGTTACTGTTCACACCCTAACCTAGTATAACTTTTAAAAAAGCCA
>JAOZKH010000210.1 GCA_029935405.1 Vallitaleaceae bacterium
GAAGACGACTTGGCTCTGTTTCACGGTTTGTTCAAGATCTTAAACAGAGGTTTAGGCATTGGTTTCATACTACACCTCTTGCACTCAATCGATAACACTTCTTTAATTTGCCCTTTCTTATTGACAATTTTTCTCCCTGTTTTTTTATCAAATTTATATTTCCTGGGTCATCAAATAGTAATTCTTTTTTCTCATTTACAATAATAGCTCTAAGCAAACCAGCACCATGCCATTTTATCACAGTTTGAGAACTAACTCCAAATTTTTTTGAAATTTCTTTAGCTGTTAATTTTCCCTGTTCTCTTTGCTGAGCATAATAAGTTTTGATTTGATATTTTCTTATTATATGAGTAAGTCGTCCAATTGTAAATTCTTGTTTTGTTCCAGTTTTGTATCCTTCACTATTTAATAAATCAACCACTTGAGCAGTTGTGTGATCTATATGTAATTCTCTAATACGAATCAGAGATTTCTCTGGTGTTTGCCTAGCGAGTGGTGCCGGTAAGGGAGATGGTATTTCCATAGTTGTAGTGGTTCCTCCATTCCATCGTATTTGTATTGAAATTTTTTCATTTTTAATAAGTGTAACATCCTTAATCATTAATCTAATAATACGTTTTTTTTCTGCATTTGGTGTCTTCGGATTATTCCAGATTTTCGGAAAAGATTTAATAAGAGTTAAAAGCTGTTCTTTAATATCAGGATCAATCTTTAATCCATTATTCTTGAACATACGATTGTATTCATCTTGTGCAACCTGCAAATTAAAAAGTTTTTCGTTCCAATTTTTCTCAAGTGTTCCGGCAACTAATCGATTTGCAGGATCTACGTATATATATTGCTTTTGAGCAACTTCTGCTTCATATCCCAGTTTTGTTATTCTCATTTTATGAGCCTTTCTTATGTTATCCTGTTGTTTTTTTACTTCCTCAAATACTTCTAGGGCAATCTCAATGCTTTCAGGAGTTAATTTCTCAATTACCAAATTTTTAACAATATTGTCTATAGTAGTTCCGCAATGTATTAATTGACAAATAGAGTGCCCGTTTTCAATACCATCTCTTTGGCATGCATATTCAGCAATAAGTTCTTTTTTATATTTATGGTATCTTACTGTCATACGCTGTCCGCATTTTCCGCACATTACAATTCCCTGAAGTAAAGCCGATCCCTCTCTTGGTGGTCCTGAACGTCTGTCAAATCCAAAAGCTACAGCATTTGCGCGTAGCCGTTTAATATTAGCTTCATATTCTTCCCATTTGATATAGCCCTGACCATGTTCGGGTATAATCACCAGCCAATCTTTTTGAGGTAAAATTATGGTAATGACTTTGCCTGTTAATGGGTTTTTTTGTGCTTTGGTTCTTCCGTAAACATATGTTCCTGTGTATCTGGGATTTCGGAGTATTCGTAATATTCGATTATTGGTTAATGGTCTCCAGAATATACCGCCTTTATTAATTCCTTTCATAATTCGATCTGGAAAAAGAAGATTGTTTTTATTAAAATATTTGACTACTTTACAGGCAGTACCTTTATCAGTAAAAACATCAAAAACCCTTTTAACTGCTGCTTGTACCTCAAGGTCAGCATCCAATATTGTTCTTCCGTCTGGGCTATAGCATAAACCAATTGGGAGTTGACATTGCAAAGCCCCCCTGCGTGCTTTATTTAATGCTCCTCCATGTAATCGATCTTTAAGTATAAAAAGTTCAGCTTCTGACATTTGACCTTTCATTCCAAGTAAAAATCTGTCATTAAACTGACGTGGATCGTAGATGCCTGCCTCGTCTATAATTAATGTTTCAGTCATGGCACAAATCTCTAATAAACGATGCCAATCAGCAGAATTACGAGCTAAACGCGATACTTCCAAAGCAAATATAGCTCCGGCTTTTGCCATACCTACTTCCGACATAAGATATTGAAAGCCATTTCTCCACTTAGAATCTTTACCGGAAAGTCCTAAATCTTCATCTATTATAACAATGTTTTCAGGTGACCATCCCATTATTGTTGCCCGGTTTTTTAAGTGATATTGCCTGTCTGTGCTTTCTTTGTTTTCCATTACCTGACGCAAACTGGACTGTCTGATATACACATAAGCATTTTTTAAAAAATGTTTTGGATAAATTTTATTATTAGACATAAAGAACCTCCGGATATATATTTATTATAATGCCGGCAAGCAAATTAGATAACCCGTTTTTTCTTATGCCGGTATTATTAGAAATTGAAAAATTTGTTAATACATCAGTGTTAATTTCTTCTTTTTGATAAGTCAAATCCATTTTTAACTTCTCCACATTTCTTAACCACAACAACATTCCTCTATTTTGAAAAAGATTTTTACTCTGTGACAAATAAAAAGGATCTTGCAGAACATTTGAACGTAATTCTTCATAACATAAAATGATGTCATGTTTTAGACTTGAGGTATTATTACATGCTTGATTCATTCTTCTTTTCTCCTCTTCGAAGTTTTTTTTTGGGCTTTATTAAAACGTTCTATTGTGCGGTGATGAATACTAAGATTAAATTTGTTTTTGATTTCATTTACTATCTGGATGCTTGTTATAGACGGATTTTCTTTTTTTTGTTTATTTACAAAATCGACAATATTTTCTTTTAATTTGAATGGATGCCGAGGTCCTCTCTTTTTTTCTAATAGACCTGCCATCCCTTGTTTTTCAAAAGCATTTTTAATCTTATAATAATTTTGACGACTCATTCCAAAAAGATTTACAGCTGTATCTACAGAACACTTCTTTTTACTAACCTTTCGTAATATCTCATATTTCACCTGGATGAGATCCAAAGGGTCAAAAAAATTATTCTTCATAAATAAATCGTCTTTAACTTTTGAAGCATTTACGTTTAAACTTTTGTTTTCTCTTAAATAATCCTCTTTCTTTTTTTCTTTTTTTAGCATTTAAACCTCCTCATTAAAATCTATTAAATGTTATCCTATAAATATATTATTGTCAAGGTCGCGAGGCACTAAACATGCGCTATACACAACATGTGACGATTTCACAAAAGAAGTATATTTGCAATTGCGACATAATAGAGTGGACATAGCGACAAAATTTAGCATACACACTTTTCCTCCTGTCTTTCTATTTCGAAATAATATTTTTTAACTCTATTAAATCAAATATACGAAAATAGACTTTATTATTATCATAACGCTCAAATGGATTTGGTAGATCTATATTTGTCCAATTAGCTGGAATACAGTGATATTTCCCCGCTTCATCCACATAACTAACTCTGTCTTCACCCCAATTTTGTTTATGAGCGAGTACTTCATACTCTCTTCCATATGATGGATGAAACTGATGAACTATTTTAAAAGTTTGTTGCTCATTTGCTGCATTACATGTAGTTGACGGATAGCTCTTA
>JAOZKH010000211.1 GCA_029935405.1 Vallitaleaceae bacterium
CATCAGTCCTAACTGTGTAATGGAAATATTGAACTTGTTCAGTAGACACTATATAAATTGAATTACAATAGATATAGAGTATATAAAACTATATAAATAATATTTACAAAAGACTCAAAAGCATTCTAATAACGCTTTTGGGTCCTTTTTTTATACAACGAGAAATTTAAAATCGTTTTTCATAATAACTAATTTTCATAAAAATAATAGCCAATAATGAAAAGTTAGAAAAATATATCAACACCAATTAAAATATTGGTGTTATTTGCATGCGAATTTATAGTCAAATAAATACATTTAAAAACAAAAATGCCATGAAATAATCACTATGAATCTTATTTATATGAAATGTGTGCACAAAAATATTGGAGGAAAAAATGAAGAAAATACACAGGGACAGCGAACTAAATGAATGGATCAAGAAAGTTGAGGTGACAGATGAATTAATTGAATGTTTTGATGAGTTTAGAAAGGTGAAAAATAATCAGAAGAAAAGTGATGAAAGACATATTGATTTTAGAGGTGTTGATAATGCTGAAAATGAAGCTATTATTATTCACTCAGAAAAGACTATTGAAGAAATTATATTTGAAGATGAAAGAAAAGAACAATTACATTTAGCTTTGTCTAGTTTAACAGACATTCAAAGGAGAAGAGTGCTACTTTATTATTTTGATGATATGACATTAAAGGCAATAGCAAAACTAGAAAACGTCCATATTTCAGCAGTTGAAAGGTCAATAAAGAAGGCAGAAAGAAGTATCGCAAAATATATTTTAAAAAACTTTTGATTAGGGGGTGGAAAAAACACGTTTTAGTGTCCTAGTAAGTAAGGGGAGGTAATAGACCCTTTTGAAACAGGACATTGAAAAACAATAATGAATGAAGTTATTTATATTATATTTTGAGTACATTACCTAGTTACCGAGAGGAAAGCAACATAAATAGCTGCGCCAAGAATTAAAGGTTCGCCTTTATGAGCGATAACGGTTGATTTTAAATTATTCTTGTGGTGAGAATAATTTGCGATGATTTAACGAGGGAAAATTTAATGATACTTCCATCAAGTCCTAAATATTATCTGGATGGTGGCTAAAGGAAACCCCTTTAGAGAGTTAGCCTTTGTTTGGAAGATTGAGAACCTTTGCTAACTTTATGAAAGCTCTAACCAGAGTTTGCTTGAAATATATAAAAACAAAAATATTAAATAAACAAGAAATGATTTGGCAAATAAAAATAGACTTAAGCATTACTCAGTTATGTATTAATTGTAGATTAGTAAACAACTGAGTGATGCTTAAGGGGTAGCGTTACTAATGATACTACCAAATTATAAATCAGGAGAAAACATGCAAATGAATAGAGATTTGAAAATAGATAAAGATATGATAATAAATATAGATCTTAAAAACCCAGCTGAATTAATTGATTATATTTTTAGAAAGGTGTTTTCAAGTTATGGTTATAACGTTCGAGAAAATCAAATAATACTTTCAAAAAGAATATATAAAACACTAAGTCAAGAAGAAATACTTTTGAGTGATATTCCAGTTGGCTTTGGTAAAACTCATGCTTATCTAATTGCAATTATTGTGTATCAAATGGAAGAAGAGAATAAGAAAACAATCATTATATCAACATCAAGTAAACAATTACAAGATGAAATACAAAACAACTATTTACCTGATATATCAAAAATGCTAAAAACTAGTGGTGTTATTAATAAAAAAATCACAGCTGTTTTAAGAAAAGGAAAGAATAATTACATATGTGATGAAAGGTTAAAAAGTTATACAGAAAATGTAACAAGAGGGAATAAAGGTCTTAAAGAACTTATTGCACTTAAAAACTTAATCTTATCAGGCCTAATTGATCTTGGAGAGGTTGAAGGTATTTCACCTTATGATAAAAGAAAAATAAATGTGTTACCAGAACTTTGCTATACCTGTAAGAAAAAGAAAACATGCAGGTATCAAGTGTTTTTAGAAAGAGCAAAAAAAGACTTTTACGATATTCAAATATGTAATCATAATTACTATATCGCAGATGCAATAAATAGAGAGAAAAACTATAACGCACTTCTACCTATTCATAAAGGGATTATTATTGATGAAGCTCACAAACTTCCATTAACAGTACTTGATATGAATAAAAGGACTTTAGTCATAAATGATATTGAAAAAATAGTAAAAGAACTTTCATTTAAAACTATAAATAGTAAAAAGAATAAGAAATTTAATAGATCATTATTAGAAATAAATACTCTAAACAAACAAATATTTAATTCAATAATTATTGAAAGAAAAGAAGAACGTATATATGAAGAGAGAATCAAAGTAACAATATCTAATCAAACAAAAGGGAATTTAAGTTTATTATCTCTAAATCTAAAAAGACTGTTAAATGCTTTACCTGATCATAGAAAGAAGCTTATACCTGTGATTATTAGATTAGCAGAGACAGCAATGGCTTTAAAAGCAAAAAATAGTATTGTATGGATAGAAAATTTTAATAACTATAACAAGAGCATAAATTGTGTTACCGATGATATTGAAAATAAGATTAGAGAAATAATACTAAAAAGTGATAAAACTTTTGTATTAACATCAGGTACATTAGCAGTTAATGGTGATTATACATATTTTTCAAAAGAAATTGGTTTTACAAAGTATATGAATAAACTTAAGACTTTCACACTTGATTCACCCTTTGATTATAATAAAAATTCGCTACTATATATAACCGATGATTTGCCTTTTCCTAGTGTTGATAATGAAGTGTATATAAAAGCACTTGGTTTAAAGATAGAAGAGTTAATTATAAAAAGTCATGGTCATGCAGTTGTACTATTTACATCTTATCAGGTGCTTGGAAAAGTGTTTAATTATATAAAGGAAAAAACTTTTCCATTTCCGGTAAAGAATGTTTCGAAAAACAATAACCAAAGTATAAAAGAATTTAGAGAATGTAAGAACAGTGTCTTGTTTGCAACTGGATCGTTTTGGGAAGGCGTAGACTTTAAAGGTGATTTGTTATCACATCTTATTATTGTTAAATTACCATTTCTAGCACCAGATCCAATAACAGAACATTTAGCAGAAACTTATGATTCATTTGAAGATTTTAGAGAAGAAATTCTAATACCACGTATGCTTATAAAACTTAGGCAAGGCCATGGAAGAGCAATAAGAAGTGAAAATGATACAGCTGTTGTCTCAATTCTTGATATAAGAGCTAATGGATTTTATAAAGATCAAGTCATTAATGCATTACCAAAGTGTAGTGTTACTAATAAAACTGAAGATATTAAAAAGTTTATTCAGGCGAAAAAAGCTCCTGAATATTTTTTATGATAAAGAAGGCTTGATAATATAGGAAGGAAAACTAGA
>JAOZKH010000012.1 GCA_029935405.1 Vallitaleaceae bacterium
TGTTAAAGAGAAAGACTTACTAAATTATTATCGAAGAGATTAGCAGTTACATATGGTAGCGTGATTTATGTCACAGAAGTATCTTGAATAGTATGTTAAAATGGAATATGTGTTAAAAAAATAACAAGTATTGGAGGAAAATTATGTTTGTAGAGACAAAAAACACGTTATCAGGTGCAGCAGTAAAAAAAGTTATATTTATGAAGAAAAGCTTAGGTCGCTACCTTGTGGCATCTTCTTGGGCAGGAGCTTATGTAGGACTTGGAATTATATTAATAATGGTTGTAGGTGGTATCAGTACGGCGGCAGACTCTGGATTCACTAAAGTTTTTATGGGTTTATCCTTTGGAATTGCACTTAGTTTGGTGATTATGGCGGGTTCAGAGTTGTTTACTGGAAATAACATGATTCTTATGGTTGGTGCATTAGATAAAAGGGTGACTTGGTTTGATGCAGTAAAAATATGGGTAGCAAGTTATATAGGCAATTTCATTGGTTCTTTTGTTATTGGTGGATTATTTGTAATGACGAACATTTCAGGAACAGCAACAGGGGATTTTATACTAAAAGTTGCTGCAGGCAAGATGAACGGAGAGTTTTTACCTCTTATGGTAAAAGGGATTTTATGTAATTTACTTGTATGTTTAGCAGTATTATGTGCTGTAAAAATGAAAAGTGAATCAGGAAAATTAATAATGATTTTCTGGTGTTTATTTGCTTTCATTACAGCAGGTTTTGAACATAGCATAGCTAATATGACTATTTTTGCAATGGGATTATTTATGCCACATCTTGAAACAATATCTATTGGAGGTATGTTTGCAAACTTAATTCCTGTAACCATAGGCAACTTTATTGGTGGTGGTATTATGTTAGGCGGAACTTACTTTTATATGGGAAACACAAAATCAGATTAAACATTAATTATAGAGAGAGTGATAAATTTGAAAAAAGAGTTGATTGTTGTAAACCATATTGGAACATCCGTTATTGAATCGATAGAATCTGAGCTTGGTCAAATGGTAAAAATGATTGAAGACGCTCAAATAATAAAAGCGACAAGATATGCTCAAATTGATGATTATGAAGCTGAAACTGTACTAACATTTAGTTCGTTAAGAGCAATAAAAAAATTAGAACAAAAAGGCTTTCATGTTCAAGATATCAATGATATTATAAGACAAAGTGGTAAATATGATAGGATTACGATAATTCCTCTACACGTCATCGGTGGAACTGACTATATGTCCCTAAAGAAGAGTATTGTCTCAAATAATAATATCTCGTTACTTAGTCCGTTACTAGTAACAAGAAGTGACTGTCAAGCGTTAGGAATTAAACTTAGCACTATATTAAAAGCAGATAAGGACAAATCTATTTTGTTTGTTGGTCATGGGACAACTGACGAAAGTCATAAATTGTATCAATTATTAGAAGAAGAACTAATTAAAATAGGTATAAATGCACGAGTATTAACATTAGAGGATAAAGAGGCATTATCATTAATAAAAGTTGAAGATGAAATAGTCATTTTTCCGCTTTTTGCAATAAGCGGACATCATGTAAAAAATGATTTATTCCGATCACAAAATAGTTTTAGAGCTATACTTTTAAAAAGAGTGAATAAGGTTAAGTCTTATGAACATGGATTACTTTTTTATCCTGAGATAAGAGAAATGTATTTAAGTAAATTAGATAGGTAGGTAACTTATGGAAATAGCTGTTATTGGTATTTCACACAAAGAAGCGACAGTGTCTATTAGAGGATTGCTTTCATTTACAACTACGATGAAGGAAAAAGCAACAAAAGAGTTGCTTGCTTTAGGCTTATTAGAATTTATGATTATATCAACGTGTAACCGAAGTGAAATATATATCGGTTCAAACAATATGCATAAGGATATTGAAGTGGTGAAATCGTATTATATAAAGATTGCCGGACCTAAGATCCTACCTTATATTTTTGTTAAGAAATATGAAGATGCAATGCAGCATATTTTTCGAGTTGCAACAGGACTTGATTCACTAATTATTGGAGAAGATGAAATACTAGGACAGATGAAAAGAGCATTAAGCTTTGCTGTAGAAAAAGGAAGTTCCAAAAAGTACTTAACCAAAGTGGTTCGAGAAGGAATAACTTTCTCTAAAAAGGTAAGATATGCATATAAATTATCTGAAAATCAAACATCGGTGGCTTCCATAGGTATAAAATATCTCAAAGATTTTATTGGAACTATAAGTGACAAAAAAATTCTACTAATAGGAACAGGAGTAATGGGACAACTAATACTTAGGTATCTTGAGCAAGAGAATAACCCAAACATATACTTAACTAATAGAACGTTTAATAAGGACAAAGTGAAATACTATGTGGATAAATCAATCAACTTAATTGAATACAGTCAGCGTTATGACATTATTAAGGATATGGATATTGTTATTTCTGCGACTGCGTCACCACATACAGTGGTGAAAAAAGCGTGTTTACTTGAATCAAAAGGGCGAACTCTTTATCTAGATATGGCGGTACCTAGGGATATTGACCCGCTTATTGATCAATTAGATGATACAAAAGTAATAACGATGGATGATCTAAATACGATTGCAAATCAACATATGTCTTTAAGAAAAGAAGTGGCTAATCAGATTAACAGACTGATATTAGAAGAGGTTAAAGAACTTGAACTATGGATATTGAGAGCAAAAGTGGATAGTGTCATTAAGGAGTTTCATGATAAACAGAAACGAATTATAAGTGCTAATACGAAGCAGATTAAGGAACTTGGTCTTTCAATTGAAAGTGAAAAAAAAGTTAATGAAATTATTAGAAGAAGTACCTGGGAGATGATTAAAGAACCGGTAGAGCAGTTGAAAAGTCTTAAAGAAATCGAAGAAATAGATCATTACAAAATGATCCTTGAAAAACTGTTTGATTTTGAAAGTGGTGAAGGTTGATGGCAATACCATTAATGTTAAATTTAAAAGGAAAAAACGCATTAATTATTGGTGGTGGAAATATTGCATATCGCAAAATTCAATCACTACTAAAGGCAGAAATGAAGATTACTTGTATTAGTCCGAGATTTAATAACAAAATAAGTCACGATACTAGGATATCATGTATAAAATCAATATATGAATCAAAATATCTTGATAATATTCAATTAGTTATTAGTGCCACAGATGATGTAGAAGTTAATAATAGGGTATATAATGATTGTCGAAAGAGAAATTGTTTATGTATGACAGTTGATAAGAAAAATCCTTCAGATTTCAGCTTCATGGCAACTAGAGAAATAGAAAAACTTGTTATTGCTGTATCTACTTATGGGGAAAGCCCGATGTTTTCAAAGTACTTAGCAGAACACATAATAAACAATATTGAAAATGAACAGTTAGAGTTACTTGAAAAAATGATTATTGAACGAAAAGAGAAACTAAACAGAGATGTATAGTAGGAGGTTACATTATGGGATATAAGTTAAGCAATACAGGCTTTAACGAATATATACAACAGCTAAAAGAACGATATAGACTTTTTGCTCCTGTTCTTGAAAGCAAAAAGGGCAAGTTTGCGCAAACAGATGTAATTGCATATGGTGAAATAGAGAAATTTGATGATATGATATTGGAATCAAAATCATATTACTCACCAAAGGAAATTTTTTTTCCTATCAGAGAAACATTGTTTTACTTTATGAAAGATACTATTGAGACACCGAAAATCAATGAAAAACCGGTTATTATATTTATAAGACCATGTGATTTAAACGGTATAAGACGACTAGATAGCATATTTTTGAAAAACGGAGAGGAAGTTGACTTTTATTATTTACGGCGACGCGAGCTTGTGAAATTTATCATGATTGAGTGTTTAGAAGGCTTTGACACTTGTTTTTGTGTTTCAATGAATTCAAACATAGCATTAGATTATGATGCAGTAATAAGAGTAGAAGAAAACGTAGTTAGTCTTAAGGTTGTTGATGATAAATTAGAAGCACCAGTACTGTCTAATACTGATAAGGTTGAATTTGAACCTGAATTTATTAAAGAAAACAAAGTTAAGGTAACGATTCCAAATGTGGATTTAGTATCGAAAGAAACTTTCAATAATGATATATGGAAGGAATATACAAGTCGATGTATTGCATGTGGACGTTGTAATACTTCTTGTATTACTTGCTCCTGTTATACGATGCAGGATGTGAAACTCAGTGATGATAAGTCAATTGGTGAAAGAAGACGTGTTTGGGCAGGATGCCACGTTGACGGCTTTTCTGATATGGCAGGTGGTCATAACTTTAGGGATAAAAACGGTGAACGTATGCGTTATAAAACTATGCACAAAGTTAATGATTTTTATAAACGATTTGATGAACATATGTGTGTTGGCTGCGGTCGTTGTGATGATGTCTGCCCTGAATACATATCATTCTCTAAATGTATCAATAAATTGAATGAAATTGTAGAGGAGGGAAAAAACTATGACTAATCCATATTTACCTATTCCTTATAAGATTCTTGAGGTGCGACAGGAAACAGATATTGATTATACCTATAAGGTAGCCTATAGCGGACAACTAATTGGTGGGCAATTTATGGAAATATCTATTCCCGGTGTTGGCGAAGCTCCCATATCAATATGTGGTTTTGATGATAAGTCACTAGAAATGACAATACGAAAAGTAGGACGATTAACAGATCAGATATTTAGCCTAAAAAAAGATGATACATTGTATATGCGTGGACCATATGGAAATGGTTTTGATTTAGAAAAATTTAGAGGCAAAGATGTTGCATTTATTGCAGGTGGTACTGGCCTTGCACCGGTAAGAAAAACCATTGATTATTTTATTAGAAACAAGGATGAAGTTAAGAATCTCGAAGTACTTATTGGCTTTAAAAGTCCTAGTGATCAACTATTTGTTGATGATATTAAACGTTGGTCTGTAGATAACAATATAACAGTTACGGTAGATCAAGGTGATGAAAACTGGACAAAAGAAACGGGACTGATTACAAAGCATATAACTAAACTTGATTTATCAGATGTTAAAAACAAAGTAGCTGTTGTAGTTGGACCTCCGATAATGATGAAATTCACAACTCTTGAACTTATCAAAAAAGGATTTCAAGAAGAAAATATTTGGGTTTCTTTTGAACGTAAAATGAGTTGTGGAATTGGAAAATGCGGACACTGTAAAATTGATGAAACTTATGTATGCCTTGAAGGACCGGTGTTTAATTATGTCAAGGCAAAAACATTGATTGATTAGGAGGATATTATGAGTGTTAATAGAAAAGTAGTTACAAAAAATGCTTATCGTATATCAAAAAAAAGAAATAAAACAGCACTGCGTATTAGAGTCCCAGGCGGACATTTAGAAGCCGAATATTTGACTCTTATTCAATCAGTTGCCAATGAGTATGGTGATGGTTCGGTTCATATTACAACTCGTCAAGGATTTGAAGTGCCTGGTATTGATTTTGATAAAATTGGGGAAATCAATAAAAAAATCAGACCGTTAATAGAATCTTTAGGTTTAGATATTGAAGTGACTGACTATGGCTATCCCGCAGCAGGGACTAGAAATATATCTGCTTGCATAGGAGCTGAAGTATGTCCATATGGTAATGATAATACAACAAGAATTGCCAAAAGAATTGAAAAAACTGTCTATCCAAATAATTTTCATTTTAAAATTGCTATTACAGGGTGTCCTAATGACTGTATAAAAGCTCATATGCAAGACTTTGGAATTATATGTACAACTGAACCACAGTACGATGTATCTCGTTGTATCAGTTGTGAAGCTTGTGTTACTAATTGTACAAAAAAAGTTACAGGAGCTCTTAGCATGAACGAGTTCAATGTAGAACGTGATACTGACAAATGTATTGGCTGTGGAGAGTGTATATTAAAATGCCCTACAGGAGCTTGGACAAGAAGTGAAACGAATTTTTATAGATTGGTTATTATGGGTAGAACAGGCAAAAGAAATCCGAGAATTGCTATGCCATTTATGAAATGGGCAACAGAAGATGTCATTATTCAAGTAATTAAGAATACTTATGATTTTGTGGATAGACATATAGATAAAACTTTAGCTAAAGAACATATTGGTTATATAGTAGATCGAGTTGGCTACCAGGTATTTAAAGATGAAGTCCTTGAGAGTATTGAGCTTAATAAAGAAATTGAAATCGCAGAGCATATTCAGTGGAATGGATACTACTATAAACAGGATAATCAATTTAGAAAGCAATAGAGATAATTCAAGTAAAAACCATAGCTGATAATAATATATGTTATTATTAACATATATTATTATATAAATAGAAAAGGAGAACATACAAATGTCAATTGTAATATCAGCAATTATTTTTTGGTTTATCGTCAGGTGTTTGATAAGAGGCTTTTATGTAATACAACCTGATCAAAGAGCAGTTAAAACATCTTTTGGAAAAGCTAAAAGATTAAAACGAAATACGACTAACTCTGAATTGCTTAATGATGCAGAAAAAGAACGATATAATTATCCGGCACTACAAGTTATCGAACCAGGTGGTCCCTATTTTAAGTGGCCTTGGGAACGAGTATACAAAGTGTCTATTTCGACTAAGACTGTTAATATGGCTTATGATCCAGATAATGCAAAGGCTAATCACAATAACGAATGGATTGATGCGGTTACTAAAGATCAACTTAATATTGGACTAACAGGTGAGATTAGGTATCGAACTTCAGAGAAGAACTTATATGCAAGTATTTTTGCCATTAAAGATCCAATTGCTCATGTTATGGGATATTTTGTAGCTGTTCTTAGAGAGAGAATATCTAATTTTGAAGCTCCTGCTAATGAGGATGATGATGATAGTGGACTTGCTAATGTTGAAGGAATCTCTATTAATGACCTAAGAAAAAATCTTAGAGATTTAAATGATCATATGGATAATGAATGTAAGGTTTCAGTTGATAGATATGGGATTGAACTAGATGCATCTCTTATTATTGAGATTAATCCCCCAGCAGATGTAGATTCTGCACTTGCAGCTATTAATATTGCGCATAATGAGGTTAGTTCTGATATTAGTTTAGCCAAAGCAAATGCTGATGAGAGAATTGTACAATCTAAGAAGGCAGTTGAAATTGAAACATTAAGAGCTGAAGGTGAAGTTCAGAAGTTAGTTGAACTATCTAAAGAGTTATCAAATCTTAAACAAAGTGGTGGTAAACTCGCTATTAGTTCATATGTTAAGAATGTGAATCTTAGCTTAATCAAATTAAATCGACGTATTGTTAGGAGGTCTAACTAATGATAATTGACATAATACTATTTTTGGCTATATTCATAGGTTTGTTTATTACAGAAAAAGTCTTTTTAGGATTTTTAAAATTTATCGGATTGTATATAATTGTTAAAGAGAAAGAAACCTTAGTATATACATTTTTTGGAAAAGTTATTGGAGAAATTGATGAACCAGGTATCCATTGTCTATGGTTAAAGCTTGGATGGAGAGGTTTCTTCGTAAACATGTTTGGTAAAAAGTACAAAGTAGACATGAGATTAGATCAGGAATACTTACGGAGTTTATCTGTAAACTCTGAAGAAGGTGCCCCTATGGGCGTAGGTGTTTGGTATGAAATGTATATTACCAATGCATCAGATTATTTATTTAAAAATGCAAACCCTAAAGGTTCTCTTGCCACTAATGTAGGAAACTCTACGGTAAGAAGCTTAAGTAACCTACCACTTGAGAAGTTAATGATAGATAGACATACAATGAGTAAAACAGTTCGAAGCGAAGTATCAGAAAAATCACAAAAATGGGGATATAATATTGGTTCGTGTTATATACGTAAAGTTCACTTTAGAGATGAACATATGGTGAAGCAAATCGAGAGCAAAGTTGTTAATAGACTTAGACAAGTAACATCAGCCATTAATCAAGATGGGCAAAACCAAGTTAGTATCATACATGAAACGGCTGAAAAACTTGCGGCAATTGAGTTTGGAAGAGCTGCAACGATTAGACCAAATATTATTGGTCAAGCGCTTCAAAAGATTTCAGAAGATAGTGATGTTGCAAAAGCGCTGTTTGAAATACTTGAAACAGAAGAAATTATTAATAATAATATTTTATTAGAAACTATTCCAAGTGGAACACAAATAATGGAAGAGTTATTAGTAACTAAGTAATAAAAGTCAAGCTGCCATTGGAAAATGAATCCCAGTGGCAGCTTATTTATGCAAGTTTTATGGAGATAATATTCATATTTTCAGAGGTATTATTTAGACTGATTAAAAAACTTTCCTATATAACATTTTAATATCATCTACAGTTGGAGATTTTGGGTTTCCTGGAGTACAAGCATCTTTCAAAGCTAGTTCTGCTAAAATATCAATATCATCTTTATTTACATTCATGTTTTCAAAAGATTCAGGGATATTAACAGATTTAGATAGTGATTTTACAGCGTTTACACAAGCACTATCAAATTCTAACTTGTTCATTCCCTCGGTACAAACACCCATAGCTTCTGCGACAGTTTTCATTTTGTCTCCAGTTTCAGAAGCGTTATATTCCATAACGTAAGGTAATATAATAGCATTACAAACGCCATGAGGTAAGTCGTAGTATCCACCTAGTTGGTGTGCCATAGAGTGAACAATTCCGAGCCCGCCATTACTAAAGCCCATGCCTGTTACAAACTGTCCATAAGACATTTGATCTCTAGCATCAATGTTTGAACCATCATCATAAGCTTTTTTGAGATTTTTAGAAATGGTTTTTATTGCCTCTAGGTTAAATAGGTCTGTGAATTGTGTTGCTCCTGCAGTAAGGTAACCTTCTATTGCATGAGTTAATGCATCCATGCCTGTTGCAGCTGTTAGGGCTTTTGGCATGCTCACAGTGAGGTTAGGGTCATTTACAGCAACAGATGCAATACAATTGCTATCCACAAGAACCATTTTCACGTTTCTAGTTTCATCTGTGATTACGTAGTTAATTGTGGCCTCGCTTGCTGTACCAGCAGTAGTGTTTATTGCTACTATTGGAAGTGATTTATTTTTTGTTAAATTAACGCCTTCATAGTCAGCAATGTTTCCTGGATTAGTGGCTAAGATAGCAATTGCTTTGGCGCAATCTTGAGGAGAACCGCCACCAAAGCTGATAACATAATCGCAGTTGTTTTCTTTTAATACTTTATACCCGCCGTTAACATTGTTAACTGTTGGATTAGGTTTAACATCAGAATATACAACATATTCTAAATTTTCATTATCAAGAGTATCAAATAACTGTGCAGTTGTACCGATTTCAATTAGAACTTTATCTGTTACTACTAAAGCTTTTTTTACGTTCATTTTCTTAATTTCGTCTGGAATAAGTTTAATTGCGCCTTGTCCCATTAAGTTTACTGATGGAAAAAAATATGGTTTTGCCATTGTCATCCTCCTAATATTTTTGAAATTTTGAATTATCTAATTTAAATTATCAAGATTTTTTTCTTAATTCATCTATGATATCTTTTGATGGTTCGAAACCAAAATTTCTGGAAATTGCAATGATTGTATCAAGTGATGGTTTATGTTTGATGCCACCTAAGCTCTCAGCTTTAATATAAATATCAGACGCTTTTTCAACTGTATCGATTAGCCCGAATGCAGTGTCTAAATTTCTACCAGTTGCAAAAACACCATGGTGTTGCCACATAACAAGGTCGTGTTTATAAAAAGCATCAGCAGTCGCATCAGCAATTTCTTGTGAACCTGCCATCATCCATGGTAAATATCCTACACCTTTAGGGAATACAACAGGGCATTCAACATGCATCTCCCAAAGAAGCTGAGTGAGCGTTGCTGTTGTAAAATCTCTCGCATATGTTAGTGCTATAAGGTTTGGTGTGTGCGTATGGATAACAACTCTATCTACACCATTTGAAATTTCTTTTCGTACACTATGTGCTTGAAGATGCGCAGGTGTTTCTGATGTCGGCTCTCCGCCACCTTCATATCCCCAAAGTATACGATAGCATGCTCCGTTTTCGTCCATCTCAATTATACCAAGATTGCGTTTTGGAAATACAGAGATGTTTCTAAGGAATTTTCCTGTACCACTAACAAGAAAATACTCACCAGCTAAGTTTGGTAATATTTTTTCAAGTTTAGTCCAATCGTTACTAAAATCAAGTTCATCTGTTGCTATGATTTCATTTTTGTCTATGCGTACAGTGATATTACCTGCATTTCTTTCTGCCCAGCCTTTATTCCACATATCAGCGGATGTTTTAATGATTTCTTTGATGAATTTTTCGTTTAACATAATTTCTCCTTTCGAATGACCAAATGTTTGTTTGTTTTAGTTTATTGTTGTTATATTGGTTTCGTTTGTGTACAATAAGTATATAACTAAACTCAATTCATGTATAGTGGGTTGGAAAAATAGTTCGTTTTGCATACTTATTATGAATTGTGATAACAAATGAACATAAATAGAAAAGAGAGGTAATTATTATGTTTGCGATTGAGAGAAGACATGCTATTTTGGATTACATTAAGGAAAAAAAATCAGTTACCGTCAAAGAACTCTCTAAGAAATTCTTTATTGGCGAAGCGACTATTCGAAGAGATCTTGAGAAAATTGAAAAAGAGAAAAATATAAGCCGAACGTATGGAGGAGCAGTACTAATTGAAGGTGCACATATTGAAGTTTCGCTTGCAGTAAGAGAAACTAATTTAAAGAGTGAAAAGGAAATTATTGCAAAACTTGCATGCAAGAAGATAAAAAATGGCGACATTATTATTATGGATTCATCAAGTACAGCTATGATGATGATTAATAAGTTCGAAAAGAATGATGATTTAACAGTTATTACAAATGGCGCTAAGACGGCAGTCAATTTAGCAGAGCAAACTCGTTTCAAAATTTTTGCGACTGGTGGGCAGATGAGGGAAAATACTTTGACATATTATGGGGAATCAGCAAATGTGTTTATTAAGAAGTTTAATGCTGATATATTATTTTTTTCTTGTAGTTCATTGTCTATGGATAAGGGGATTGCTGATCCTAATGAAGAAGAAGCAAAGCTAAAAAGACTTATGATTGAATCAAGTGAAAAATCTATATTGCTGATTGACCATACAAAATTTAATTCCACAGCATTTTGTAAAATTGGCTGTATTGATATTGTGGATATGGTTATTACTGATAAAAAGCCAAATGATGGATGGATTAAACATTTTATAGAAAATGAAATTGAATTAGTATATCCATAAAAGAGAAATAATTTTCAATTGTTTTTAATATCCATATAGTTAATATTTTGAATAGAAAATTGAAAAAATGACATAAATCCAAAAAAAAGAATAAAATAGGGAAAAAAGTCTTGCAAAATTTAGTATATTAGTATATGATAGCGTTAACATTATTTATTATAGGAGTAACGTATGGCAACGATTGATGATGTAGCAAAAAAAGCGAATGTATCTAAAATGACAGTATCACGTGCGCTCAATAATCCAAAGCTTTTAAAAGATGAAACAAGAAATCGAGTTCTAAAAGCTGTTAAGGAACTAAACTATCGCCCAAATATGATGGCGAAAGGACTTGTGACAAAACGTTCGAATACGATTGCTATTCTTATTGCAAGTATTTCTAATCCATATCACCCAAGGTTTGTGCAAGGAGTAGAAGATGCATGTTATGAAAATGGATATAATGTAATTTTATGCAACGCAAATGCAAAAAAAAGAGAACATGAATATATAGAAGTTTTGAAAGATAAGTTTGTTGATGGAATTATATTTCATCATTTAAATATTACTAAGACAGAGGCGCAGGAGCTTGAGGATACAAACATAAAATGTGTATATATTGATAATGAAGTTTTTTTGCCAGATGTTACAAACATGTTACTTGATCAGACAGATGGAGCATATATGGCAACGAATCATTTGATAAAATTAGGGCATGAGAAAATTGGTATTATTCATGGTGCGTTAGCGTTTGATAATCAAGAGAAAGATCAGATATATGAACATGAATTTCAATTCACAATATGGAATCAGCGTATGGAAGGCTATTTAAAAGCATTAACAAAAAATGGTTACAAGATGAACAAAAAATACATGCTTCTTGGTGACGGCGGCGCAAACAATGGAATTAGAAGAGGTAAAGCTGCTATTGAAAAGATGGTTGGTGGAAAAGAAGGCAGGAAAGAATTCTTGGCAAGAGCTGACAGACCTACTGCGATATATGCTCAAAATGATCAGATGGCGATTGGAGCGATTAATGGTGCACTTGCTTGTGGATTGAATATACCAGAAGATGTCTCGATTATAGGTCAAGATGGGCTAGATATAGGAGCAAGTTTGTATCCTACACTAACGACGGTTGAACAACCGAGATATGAAATTGGATATAAAGCAGCGTTGGCGGTAATAGATATGCTAGAAAATAATAAGGAACATGACACGATGAATATAGAGTCGAAGCTTGTGGTACGAGAATCCACATGTAAAAATAATAGAGATAAGTAATAGAGTAATCTTTTTATAAAAAAAATGATAACGGTAACATTTTGACAAAATAGTAAGGAAACGGAGAAAAAAATTGTCTGAATACATTTTAGAACTAAAAGGTATCACAAAGATTTTTCCTGGCGTGAAAGCTTTAGACAAAGTGCATTTCCAGCTAAAAAAAGGTGAAGTACACGCGCTGATGGGAGAAAATGGTGCAGGGAAATCTACATTCATAAAAATAATCACAGGTGTACATCAAGCAGAAGAAGGTGAAATGTTTTTTAATGGTGAGAAGACACATTTTAAGACACCAAGAGATGCTCGAAAAATGGGGATAGCAGCCATATATCAACATGTTACTTGTTACCCAGATCTTACAGTAACAGAAAATATATTCTTGGGTCATGAGGAGGTTTCACCTAAAATAAAGCGTATTCTGTGGAAAAAAATGCACAAAAAAGCTGGGACATTACTGAAAGAGATTGGTGCAGACTTTACAGAGAAAACGCTGATGGGAAGTTTGAGTGTTGCTCAGCAGCAGATTGTTGAAATTGCAAAAGCACTATCTATGGATGCCAAGTTAATTATTATGGATGAACCAACAGCAGCACTGACTAAACGAGAATGTGAAGAACTATATAATATTATCGATGATTTAAAAGAAAAAGATGTATCTATTATATTTATTTCTCATAAATTTGAAGATATGTATAGAGTTGCTTCGCGTGTAACCGTTTTTAGAGATTCGCAATATATCGGTAATTGGAATGTTGATGAAATTAGTAGTGATGATTTAATTGTATCAATGGTAGGTCGTCAGATTGACCAATATTTTCCGAAAAAAAAATCAAAAATAGGTGAAGAAGTATTAAGTGTTAAAGGTCTATCTAAGACAGGCTTGTTTAAAGATGTATCATTCAATTTGAAACGCGGTGAAATTATTGGTATAACTGGATTGGTTGGAGCTGGACGTACAGAAGTTTGTCAAACTTTATTTGGAATTATGAAAAAAGATGAAGGTACTGTATCGATAGATGGTAAAGAAGTTCGGATACGTTGTCCTAAAGATTCTATGAATCAAGGAATTGGTTATTTGCCTGAAGATCGTCAGAAAGAAGGTCTTGTGATGGAATGGGACATTGGTAGAAATATTACTTTGAGTAATATGGATACATATTCTACAAATGGCTGGATAAATGAATCTGTTGAAAGAAGTATCTCAGGTGAATTTTCTAATAAAGTGCATATTAAGGCTCAGACTATATATGATCTTGTTTCTTCTTTATCAGGAGGTAATCAACAAAAAGTTATTGTTGCAAAACTGTTGGCCCTGAACCCTAATATAATTATTATGGATGAACCAACAAAAGGTGTAGATGTTGGTGCTAAATCCGCAATTTATCAAATTATGGAGGAGCTTGTTGAAAAAGGTTGTAGTATTATTATGATTTCTTCAGAAATGTTAGAAGTGTTAGGAATGAGTGACAGAATATATGTTATGAGAGATGGACGAATATCTGGCATGTTAAATAGAAATGAAGCTACACAAGAAAATATCTTGGAATTAGCTATGCTTAATAAATCAGCTGACGTGCAAGAATTATAAGTGAGGATAAAAGAAAATGGATAAAGTAAAAGAAAAAGTATCAATTAGTGAGATGTTTTCAAAATTCAGAGAGTTGGGCATGGTGTTATTCATTATCGCACTGATTATATTCATTCAATTTAGAAACTCTAATTTTTTAACATTGGAAAATATTGATGATTTAATTACTAATGCCGCTATTCTATCTATATTAGCAATTGGTATGATGATGGTTATTATAACAAGAGGTATTGATCTTTCTATTGGTGCAACTCTTGCTCTTTCTGGTATGAGCACAGCTTTAATGGTTAGTGCAAATCAGAACATGCATCCAGTTTTAGCGTTACTTATGGGTACAGTTGTTGGTATGATTGCAGGAGGTATTATTGGGCTTCTAATTGCTAAATTAAATATATTACCAATTATCGCAACACTAGGTATGATGAATGTTTATAGAGGTTTTACGTTTATTATTGGTGATGGCGGATGGGTAAGTGCTTATCAAATGCCCGATAGTTTTGTAGGTATTGCAACTAGCTCATTTTTGAAAGTTAATACATTAGTATGGATTGCCATAATATTGTATATCATAGCATATTACTTCTTGAACCATACAAGGCTTGGAAGACAAGTATATGCAGTCGGTAGTAATCCTGGTTCAGCTAGAATAAGTGGTGTCAATAATGACTTTATAATCTTCATGGTTTACAGCATTATGGGCGCATTGGCAGGGTTATGTGGCGTTTTATGGGTTTCGAAATTTGCATCAGCTCAAGGTGATACTGCTACTGGATATGAACTAAGTGTAATTGCAGCTTGTGTATTAGGTGGTGTTAGTATGGCTGGTGGAGTGGGGAAAGTGTCTGGAATTATTATCGGTGTATTACTTCTGGGTATTTTACAGAATGCATTGCCGTTGATTAATGTTTCTGTTTTTTGGCAGCTAGCGATTCAAGGAGCAATCATATTGTTTGCAGTATTGTCAAATGTTTTAATAAAACGTAATTCAGATAAGAAAAATCTTGCTAGGAGGGTACTATAAATGGAAAAACCGAAGGTTTTGACTCATAAAGAGTTTAGTAGCGTAAGATATTTCCTTCAATGGGAGTGGATATTGTTAATTATATTTATTTTAGTAAACATAATGAATGCTTCTTTTTCTGATAACTATCTAAAGTTTGATGGGCTGATGAGAGCATCTATGATTTTCTTAGATAAAGGATTTATTGTGTTCCCAATGGCTTTGGTTATTATTATGGGTGATATAGATATATCTGTATCTTCTACTGTGGCACTTTCATCAGTGGTAATGGCTACAGTTTATAATGCTGGTGTTCCTATGGGTCTTGCTATTCTTATTTGTTTAGGGGTAGGTGCACTATGTGGATTAATAAACGGTATATTGGTTGTCAAGTTTAAAGAACTAGCAGCGGTTATTATTACGCTATCAACTATGACCCTGTATCGTGGGATAGCCTACATTATTTTAAAAAATCAATCAGCAGGTGGATTTCCTAAATGGTTCTCTGAATTATCTTGGGGCTTTGCATGGAAGATACCATATATCTTAATTGTATTTGTTTTTTTCGCTGCTATATTTACATTAGTGTTGCATAAAACAAATTTTGGACGTTATGTATTTGCAATAGGTAATAATGATATTGCAACTCGATTTTCTGGCATCAATGTGGACCATATAAAGATAATTGTATTCACTCTTGTAGGTGTTATGGCATCAATATGTGCTATATTTCTTTCGGCAAAGATGATGAGTACAAGACCGAATGTAGCATCTGGATATGAGTTGGATGTAATAGCTATGGTTGTGCTTGGTGGTATTTCAACAGCAGGTGGAAAAGGAAAAATGATTGGTGTTATAACTGCTGTATTCCTATTAGGTTTCTTGCAATATGGATTGGGACTTATTAATGTTCAGTCTCAGATAATAATAATTATTACAGGATTATTATTAATACTAGCAGTAGCAATTCCTAATATTCAAGAAATGATAAAGAATTTTAACAAAAAACGAGAGGTTAACCTGTAGACATTAAGTCTACTTAAATTAAAGGAGGATAAAAAATGAAAAAAGTATTGGTAATGGTTCTTGCATTAAGCTTGGTGTTGTCGTTGTTTGCAGGGTGTAATAAGGACGATGCAGAAGTAACTGACAAAGAGGTAACAACCACTGAAAAAGAAGATGCTCAAGTGCATGCTTTTATTTTCAAAAACACAGGTAACCCTTATGGAGAAAAGCAAATGGAAGGTTTTAGAGAAGCGATTGAGAAAGAAGGTCATACAGCGATTCTAAAGGCACCAGAAAATCCAACAGTTGAAGACCAAATCGTTATAATTAACGAATTAATTGGACAAGGCGTTGACTCGATTTCAATAACTGGCAATGACTTTGACGCACTTCAGCCAGCTTTAGAAGCTGCTATGGATGCAGGAATTAAAGTATTGTCTGCAGATTCAGCAGTAAACCCGGCTAGTCGCATGACTCATATTAACCAAGCAGATCCAGAATTAATTGGTAGAGTTGAGGTTCAGGCAGCTGTGGAAATGATTGGTGGATCAGGTCAAATAGCAGTATTATCTGCTACATCTCAAGCTTCAAATCAAAACTTATGGATTGAATGGATGAAGACAGAGTTAGAAGAGGGCGACTACGCTGATGTAGAATTGGTTGAAGTTGTTTATGGCGACGATTTAAGAGACAAATCTGTTGCAGAAACAGAAGCGTTATTACAAAAATACCCAGATTTAAAATGTATCATAGCACCTACAACTGTGGGTATTGCAGCTGCGGGAAAAGTTATCACTGATAAAGGATTAATTGGTGAGGTTATGGTTACTGGTTTAGGCCTACCATCTGAGATGGCTGAATACATTGAAAATGGAGCATGTCCATGGATGTATTTATGGAATCCACTTGATGTTGGTTACTTATCAGGTTATACAGCGATGGCATTAGTTGATGGTACAATTACTGGCGCTCTTGGTGATACATTCTCAGCTGGAAAGCTTGGAGACTTTGAAGTAATCGCTGATGGAGAAGCTACACAAGTTATGCTAGGCGCACCTTACAAGTTTGAGCCATCAAATATTGAAGAGTGGAAAACAGTGTACTAGAAAATATAATGCAAGTATTATTCTCCATTGAATTATCTTTGGAGAATAATACTTAATGATAACATTGTATGTAATTTTTCGATAATAAATAAATATGAGAGGGTTTTATATGCTTAGAAAAAATGAAAAAAAAGCAAGAATTGGCTTATATGGTGTTGGTCTGAAAGCTTATTGGGAGCAGTTTGAGTTATTGAAAGATAGATTAAAGTTTTATACAGAATTTTTAGAAAAACAAATGAAATCGTATGGTGAAATTTATAATTATGGGTTAGTTGATGATGAAGATACTGGAAACAAAGCAGGTGAGTACTTTAATCAAAACAATGTAGATATAATATTTCTGTTTTCTGCTACTTATTGTACTAGCTCATGTGTACTTCCGGTACACCAAATATGTAATGCACCTGTAATTATATTAAATATTCAACCAACTGCACAAATGAATTATTTACATACAACAACAGGTCAATGGTTAGCACATTGTGGTGCTTGTGCTGTGCCTGAATTTACAAATGCATTTGAAAGAGCAGGAATTGACTATAAGATAGTTAATGGTCTTTTAGGCTTAGATTTCACACCAGAATTTTCTGAAACAGATGAAAATACTGCAGATAGACCAGAAGCAAAAACAGCTTGGAGACATATTGAAGAATGGTCGATGGCAGCAAAAGTCAAAAGAAATCTTCAAGGTGCTAGGTTTGGATTTTTAGGCAATAATTACGGCGGTATGTTGGATATGTATAGTGATTATACGATGATTAGTGCACAACTAGGTGTACATATTGAAATACTTGAGATGTGTGATTTGGAAAAACATTTGGAGAGTGTGAGTGAAGAAGAAATAAAACAAAAAAAATCTGAGATTAGTCAATTCTTTGAGATTTCAGGAGATTCACCCTCAGATCCAATTGCAAGAAAACCGTCTACTGAACAATTAGAATGGTCAGCTAAAATAGCTGTTGCACAAGAGAAACTTGTTAAAGAATATAATCTAGATGCCCTAACTTACTATTATCATGGTAATAATGATAATTACTATGAACGTATTCAATCAGGATTTATAGTAGGTCATTCTCTGCTCACAGCCAATGGGATACCATGTTCTGGCGAAGGAGATTTAAAAACTGCAGTTGCAATGAAAATTTGCGATCTTGTTGGAGCAGGTGGTTCGTTTACTGAAATAGTTGCTGCTGATTATAACTACAATACAATGATTTTAGGTCATGATGGACCATTTCATATTCAAATATCAGATGGCAAACCAATACTTAGAGGTATGGGTGTATATCATGGAAAGAAAGGTAGTGGCGTATCTGTTGAAGCAAATGTAAAAACAGGCGATATTACTACAATGGGAATCACGCAAATGAAAGATGGTAATTTGAAAATGATTATATCAGAAGGTGAAGCAATTAAGGAACAAACCTTAATGGTGGGTAATACATCTACACATGTTAAATTTCCTTTGAAACCTGCTGATTATATGGATAAATGGTTTATTGAAGCACCGACACATCATTGTGCTATGGCGGTAGGTCATAGAATAGAGCTATTTAAAAAAGTTTCTTATATTTTGAATATGAATGTAGCAATTATTTAGAGATGAGGTGTAACTATGAAAAGAATTGCATTTAAGATGAAATTAAAAGATGGATTTGAAGATGAATATAAGAAGCGTCACGAAAAAATTTGGACGGAGCTTATAAAAGTTCTGGAAGACGCTGGTGTTTGTGATTACTCAATATATTTAGATAAAGAAACAAATATTCTTTTTGCATTTCAAAAGGTAAAAGATCACAACCAAATAGATGGGTTACCTAATAACGAAATTGTACAAAAATGGTGGGCTATGATGGGAGACATAATGGATACTAATGTAGATCAGTCACCAGTTGCTACTGATTTAATTGAAGTATTCCATATGGACTAGAAAAGGTATAGAGTATGAAGCATATTGCATTTGATCTTGGCGCAGAAAGTGGAAGAGCTATTGTGGGTGAGATTATAAATAAAAAATTGAATATGAAAGAAATACATCGATTTGTGACAAAAGGTATTTATGTTAATGGTCATATGCGATGGGACGTATATCTATTATTTAGTGAGTTAAAGAAAGCGCTTAGTATTTATGCTGATATGTATGGAGAAGAACCATGTACCATGGGTGTGGATACATGGGGTGTAGATTATGGTTTTCTTGATGAAGAAGGTCAATTAATTTCTATTCCTTATCATTACAGAGATAAAAGAAATTTAGGCACTGGAGAGATTATTGAAGCTAAATTTGGATTAAATAGACTATATGAAGAGACCGGTGTTCAACAGATGGAGATTAATACTTTGAATCAATTAATTGCATCTAGAGAAGCCAATGATATTTCTTTAAAAGCAGGTAACAAATTACTTTTTATAGGTGATATATTGCACTATTTTTTATGTGGAAAAGCAAGTACCGAATATACCATAGCATCAACATCTAATATGTACAGTATGATTAAACATGAATGGTCAATAGAGGTATTAAAGAACTTCTCAATTGAAGAAAACACTATGGCAGAAGTAAAAAAAACAGGTGATATTTTAGGAAATATACATTCTGAATTAGCTGTTGAAGTTGGTATTACCAAGGCGTGTCAAATAATAATACCTGCCATACATGATACTGCAAGTGCGGTAGTTGCAGTACCTGCTCTTGGAAAAAATGTTGCATTTATTAGTTCTGGAACATGGTCTTTAGTGGGCATTGAATTAGAAGAAGCATTTGTGAATGAAGAAACGAAGAAATATAATATTGCCAATTATGGTGGAGCGTTTGATAAAATTTTATTTATAAAAAATGTTATGGGATTATGGCTGATTCAACAGTCTAGAAATCAATGGTTAAAAAGTAATTCGGAATTATCCTATGAGCAGATTGTAAATCTTGCAGAAAATGCACAACCGTTTTATGGTGTTATTGATGCAAATGATCATATGTTTTTAAACCCAGATAATATGCCAATTGCAGTATGTGAGTATTTAGAAAAGACTGGACAAAAAACACTTAATCCAGAAGATATAGGACAAGTTGCTCGTATTATCTTTGAAAGTCTTGCATTTAAATATAGATATGTTTTTGACATAATGAGTAGTGTCTGTGGAAAAAAAATAGATCAACTAAATATTATTGGTGGTGGAATTCAAAACCAAATGCTGACACAGTTTGCGGCTAATGTTATGGGTGTTAAAGTCGTAGCTGGACCTATTGAGGCAACTGCAATAGGGAACATACTAACGCAAGCTTATGGATCAGGTGAGATAAATTCTATCAATGAATTAAGACAGATTGTATTAAATACTTCCATGCCAATGGAATATACACCTGCTAAAAAAGAAATTTGGGAAGAAAGATTTGAGTCGTATATAAAAATTTGTGAAATTTATTAATCAATTTCAAGTGATGATTTGATAGAAATAAGAGGAGAAATATGAGAGATTTAGATTTAGTACAAAAGAAATATGATCTTGCGAAAGCGGACTATAAAAGTTTTGGTGTGGATACTGAAAAGGCTATGGCAGCTCTAGATACAATGGCAATATCATTACATTGCTGGCAAGGAGATGATGTTAGAGGATTAGAAGATGGAGCTGGAGATTTAACAGGTGGCATTATGTCAACAGGTAATTATCCTGGTATTGCTACTAATATTTCTGAGTTAAGACAAGATGTTGACAAAGCAATGTCGCTTCTTCCTGGAAAACAAAAGCTTAACATTCACGCTATGTACCCTGACTTTGCAGGGGAATTGCCTGATAGAGATAAATTGACGATTGAACATTTTCAAGGTTGGATTGATTGGGCAAAAGAACGTGAGATAGGATTGGATTTTAATCCAACGATTTTCTCACATGATATGTTCAAAGATGGTATGTCGCTATCACATCCAGATGAGAAAGTTAGAAAGTTTTGGATTGACCACACGATTGCTACACGTGAAATATCTAATGAAATAGGAAAACAACTAGGTATAAAATGTATAAACAATATTTGGATTGCTGATGGTATGAAAGATACACCAGCGGACCGTGCTTCCGTAAGAAGGAGATTAAAAGATTCACTAGATAAAATCTTTGAAAAAAAATATGATAATGATTATCACCTTGATTGTGTTGAGTGTAAATTGTTTGGTATAGGATCTGAATCTTTTGTTCCAGGTTCACATGAGTTTTATATGGGATATGCAATGGAAAAGGGTATTGGTTTGACACTTGATTCAGGTCATTTTCATCCAACTGAAACTATTTCCGACAAAATCAGTTCAGTGTTATTATATATTGATGAGATTTTATTACATGTATCACGCGGCGTTAGATGGGATTCTGATCATATCGTTAACTTAACAGATGATACAAAAGCAATAGCTAGAGAATGTGTTCAAAATGGAACTGATAGAATTCATATGGGACTTGATTTCTTTGATGGTAGCATCAATCGTTTAGCTTCTTGGGTGATTGGTACACGTGCTTTTCAAAAGGCATTGCTTATTGCATTACTTGAGCCAAAAGCAATCGTTGAGGCAGAAGAAAATATGGATTTTACTATTCGACACGCATTGATGGAAGAATCAAAACAACTTGATTGGGGTTCGGTTTGGGATATGTACTGTATTAAAAGCGGAGTGCCGTTAGGATATGACTGGCTTTTAGAAGTAAAAAAATATGAAACTGATGTTCAGTTTAAAAGATAGGAAAATATAATGTTTAATGAAAGTAAAAAAGCAATGACTGCTATTTCACAGTATTGTGGCAACCGTGTAGATTATGTGCAAGGTGGTGGCGGAAATACATCATATAAATTTAATGATAAATTGATGGCAATAAAAGCATCTGGGTATACGTTGGCTGATGTTCAGCCTGAGCAAGGCTATGTTACGGTAGATTATAGCAAGATTTCAAGAAAATATGATGAAATAAGTAAAAAAATGGATATAGATGTTGAAGCAGAGACACTATTAATCAACCTTGATTGTGTGGAGCTTTTGCATGGTATGAAAGATTTAAGACCATCTGTTGAAGTTGGATTTCACTCGTACTTGCAAAAGGCTGTTATACATACTCATTCGGTTTATTCTAACTTGCTTTGTTGTTCTGATGAAGGACGAGACAATGCTAAATCGATATTTGAAAATTCTAAATACGGATATATTTATATTCCGTTTATAAGTCCAGGTTATACTTTATCGATAAGAGTAAAAGATGAAGTAATAGCGTACAAAGCTGAAAATGGCAAGATGCCGGATTTAATATTTATGGAAAGCCACGGTATGATTGCATCAAATGATGACTATGAAACAGCGATTGAAATTCACGAAACAGCGAATCAAATGATGATTGATTATTTTAATTCTGTTGAGTTTCCAAAAGCAATAATCAAGAAAACTTCTAAAGGGTTTTCTAGTAAGACAGAAATGATTAATAAATTCATTGTTGATTTTAGCGCTGATGAAAATTATTTTGATACAGTAAATATATACCCTGATCAAATAGTTTATCTTCAAAATAATTTAGGAAAAACTATATTGATTGATAAAGATAATGCATCTATAGAGTATATTATGAGCGAGAAACAGGCTCAGACTCTTGAAGAAGTTCTATTAGGTGTTGTATATATTATTACTGAGATTAAGAGAAATGAATTATCACTTAAACTTCTATGTAAAGAAGGTGAAGATTTCATTAGAAATTGGGAGAGTGAGAAGTACCGTGCATCACTTGTAAATGATTAATAACAGGTGTCACAGGTGACATCAACAGGTGACAGGCACCATCAAGGGTAATAAAAAAATTATAACAAAAACCAATTAGTATGATATAATAAAACATAGTGACTATGTCACATCCGCTTCCTGTAGTATGTGAACAATGATATACAAAACTTAATAACTAATCCGAGTTAGTTTTACCTAAAGTGTAACTGTAATATGGATTATATGTATTACAGTTATAACCATGATGACTAACCTATGGGTTTTTCAGGAAACTGTTTAACCTCCCGTGTTTGGAAAGGATTGTTATGTAACTAATAACAATTTTATGCGTGTATTATTAGGCGTATAAGACCAAATGAGGAGGTTTTTTGATGTACGGATATGTAGGAAAGATTTTAAGAGTAAATCTTACAGACAAGGTAACAACAGTAGAAGACTTAGATGAAAAGCTGGCAAGAAAATTTATTGGTGGTAGAGGACTTGCAACAAAGATGTTTGCTGATGAAGTAGATCCTAATATAAATCCTTTTGATGAAGCTAATAAGATGATTATTGCAACTGGTCCATTAACAGGAACTCCAACTCCAACAGGTGGCCGATACATGGTAGTAACTAAGTCGCCACTTACAGGAACTATTGCATCTTCAAACTCAGGTGGATATTGGGGACCTGAACTGAAATTCGCAGGATATGACATGATTATTCTTGAAGGTAAATCTAAAGAGCCTTGCTATCTTATGATAGAAGATGACAAAGTTGAATTTAGAGATGCATCACATGTTTGGGGCAAGGTTGTTTCAGAAACAACTAAACAATTAGAAACAGAAGCACCAGAAAAATCAAGGATACTTGCAATTGGACCTGCTGGAGAAAATCTTTCTAAGATGGCAGCTATCATGAACGATTATGATAGAGCGGCAGGACGTTCAGGTGTTGGTGCTGTAATGGGTTCTAAAAACCTTAAAGCTATTGTTGTTAGAGGTTCAGGAAAAGTTGAAGTAGCTGATAAAGAGCAATTAAAAGCAGTAGTTCGAGATTGTAATAAGAAAATACGTGAAAATGGAGTTACAGGACAAGGTTTACCAGCATATGGTACAGCAGTTCTTGTTAATATTATTAATGAAAATGGTGTTTTCCCAACAAATAACTTCCAAGAAGCTCAGTTTGATAAAGCTGAAGATACTTCTGGAGAATTATTAGCTGAGAAGTATTTAGTTCGTAAAGACCCATGTTACCGCTGTCCAATAGGATGTGGACGCCATTGTAAAGTTGGGGATATTGAAGGTGGTGGCCCTGAGTATGAAACAATTTGGGCTTTTGGTGGAGACTGTGGAATTGATGACCTAGAAGAAATAATTAAAGCTAATTACTGGTGTAATGAAATGGGTATTGATACAATTAGTGTTGGTGCTACTATTGCATGTGGTATGGAATTATATCAAAAAGGATATATTAAAGATGCAGATCTTGATGGTGTGCCACTAGAGTTTGGAAATGCTAAAGCAATTGTTGAATGGACAAAACGTATTGGTATGCGTGAAGGTCTCGGAGATAAAATGAGTGAAGGCTCATATCGATTAGCTGATAGTTATGGTGTACCTGAATTATCAATGACAGTTAAAAAGCAAGAAATACCAGCTTATGATCCACGTGCGATTCAAGGTCAAGGATTACAATATGCAACTTCAAATCGTGGTGGATGTCATGTTCGTGGATACTTAATTTCTCCTGAAATTTTGGGTCTTCCTGAAAAACTTGATAGATTTTCACTTGAGGGAAAAGCTGCTTGGGTAAAAATATTTCAAGACTTTACAGCTTTTATAGATTCTTCAGGATTATGCCTATTTACTTCTTTTGCTATGGGCGCTCCTGATTATGCAGCTATGTATAATGCGGTAATTGGTGCTGAGTTTGATGCAAATGATGTACTTCATGCTGGTGATAGAATATGGAATATTGAAAGAATATTTAATCTAGCAGCAGGAGTAGATCCTTCGCAAGATACTCTTCCAAAAAGACTTCTTGAAGATCCTATTCCAAGTGGTCCTTCAAAAGGTAATGTAGCTAGACTTTCAGAACTTCTTCCTGAGTATTATGAACTTCGTAAGTGGTCTACTGATGGTATTCCTACTGATGAATGCAAGAAGGAACTTGATTTATAAGATTTAAAAATGGGTCGTCATCAGTAGTGAAAACTGATGGCGACCATTAAACATAAGATAATAAACTGAAATGGGTGAATAAATGAAAAAAGTTTATTTTGAATTAACTAATCGATGTAACTTAAATTGTATTATGTGTTACAGGAAGTCATGGCATGAACAGGTAAGTGATATGGATGATGGTATACTTCGTAAGTGTGTTAGAGAAGTGAAGGGACTTGAGTCTGTAGAGGAAGTGGTTCTTGGAGGTATAGGTGAGCCATTGTATTCTAAGAATATTGAATGGGTTATTGAAGAACTAAGAGATAAAAGGTTGGTTATTACGACTAATGGAACCATTATGCCTGAAAAACTTATGGATCAATTTATTGAATGTGTTGACGAATTGGTCATATCTATTGATGGTATGAATGAGAATTTTGAATCAATTAGGCATTTTCCACTTGAAGAAATATTAAATAATATTAGTACATTAAATCAACATAAGAAAAAAAATAAGAGTAAAACGCCAAAAATTTCATTTCAAATGGTTATTACAAGTAAAAATTATCTTGACATGACTAAGGTTGTTGAACTAGCAGATGAATATGATGTAGATAAGGTTATTTTTAGTAATATTGTTCCTGCTTCGTTAGAGGATGTAGACCTAGTTATGTATGAAATGTATTCGAAGAAAAAACTTGAAAAACATATGCAAAAAGCTATAGTAAAAGCTTTGGTCAAAAAGATAGAGTTAGTTATACCTGAGATAATGTTAAAAACGGAACGTCGTTGTAAATTTATTGATGACGACGCAACAATGATAACGGTCGATGGTCATGTTGTACCTTGTTATCGTTTAGCACATGATGGTACTGAAGTTGTTTTTGGTAGAGAAAAAGAGCTAAAAGCTCATTATTTTGGGAATATTGCAGAGGATACTCTATTGGATATTTGGAATAAAGACGATTATTACAATTATCGTATGACAGTATATAATAACCAATATCCTTCTTGTATGGATTGTGATCTGCTTGAGGGCTGCGATATGGCTAAGGTGGCAGATGTTGACTGTTTTGGAAATGTTCCATCTTGTGCTGATTGTCTATGGTCTAGAAGAATAGTTTATTGTGTATAGTCTGGAGGTAAGAAATTGGAAGTAAAAGTCAAATTATTTGCAACATTAAGAGACGGAAGAGGAAAGATAGTATATATACCGTTTTTTGATGGAATTACACCAGCCTATATTCTTAAACATTTGAATATAAGACATGAAGATGTTGCTATATTGTTGGTAAATGGACGTGACGGAGAATTTGAACAAAAGTTATTAGAAGAAGATTATTTATCCATTTTTCCACCAGTAGGAGGCGGCTGATATGAAACGATATTCACGTAATCATAGCTGTATTACTGAAATTGACCAACAATTACTCGCAAAGTCCAAAGTGTGTGTATTAGGTGCTGGTGGCCTTGGTGGATATATTGTGGAAATGTTAGGGAGAATTGGAGTTTGTGATATTACTGTTGTTGACGGTGATGTCTTTGATGTGAGTAACCTTAATAGACAATTGATTTCTAACAATCTAAATATAGGTATGAGTAAAGTGCTTTGTACCTATAATCATATGCGTGAAGTTAATGATGAAGTTAAAATTAATCCAGTAAATAAATTTATAAATAAAGACAATTCAGATAAAATTATCAAGGGCCATGACGTAGTTGTTGATGCACTTGATAATAATAATATAAGAAAAATAGTTTTTGATTCATGTAAAAAGTTAAATATTCCTTTTGTATACGGTGCGATAGCAGGTTGGTATGGTCAGGTGACAACAATATATCCTAGCGATCAAACCCTTGATATACTTCTTAAAAAGGCATCAAATAAAGGTAAAGAAAAGCTACTTGGAAATCCTTCATTTACTCCAGCTTTAGTAGCTTCAATTGAAGTTTCTGAAGTTATAAAGATATTAACACATAAAGGGGAATTACTTCGAAACGGGTTCTTGTATATAGATTTATTAGCTAATGAATATGAGTTTAACAAATTTTGAGAATAATCTAGCATGTGATATACTTGTATTGATTGAAGCAAAGGAGGAGGTATTTTGAAAAACATTAAAGAACCAACGTCTATGTTACAACTATTGATTATGTTACTTCTAGGATTACCTAAGATGATATTTTATAGCATTAAGAGTCGTCTCAAGAAAATGCTTATTATTATTCCAATTGTTATTATCTTTAATACTATTATTTTAGTTGGTCCAAATGAAGGCTTTGCAAGAAGTTTTAATTTGATTGTTGAGAATATTTTATTAGTAAGACAAAAATATTTATCGGGAATTTTCTTTTGGCTTGTTTTTCCTGCCGTCTTATCTGGATTTTTAGCATCTAGAAAGGCTAATCAACTAGATGAATTAAAAACAAATATTAAATTATATTTTGGAAAACTTAAGGATAGTACTGTGTCTGTACTTAGCTATCGTGGTCAGAATAAATATTTGGCTTTTTTATTAGGATTAGCAGTTGCATTTTTAATTGGTGCCCTTACAACCAACCCTATTGCACTGACATTTTTTGTAATATTACTATTAATGTCTTATAGTCAAAAAACGCAAAGTCTTATAAAACTTATGGTGTCACTTAGTTTAAGAGACTTTTCAAAAGTATTATCAATTAAAAACTTTTCTAACTCTGAAAATGTATTATTTGCATATGCAGGGTTAATTACAGGGAGTATCTTTAATATTATAATAACATTGATACCATATGTTCTGATTAGAACTCTTGGATTATTTAACTCATTTGCAATTTTGCGAGGGTTTATATGGTTATTATTTATTATTACAGTAATTATGATTTTTGTTGATAAAGGTAAAAAAATAGTACCACCAAAAACCGCACTTTTTGCAATAGCTATAATTACATTTGCAAGAATATTTGTTATGACAGTATTTGCTGATGATGGCGGTTGGTTAGAAGCAGGTGGAACACTTAGTGGTTGGGTTGCTAGCGAGGGAGCTGTAACAGCAGTTTCACATTCAATTATTACAGCAATTATTGGAGTAGGTTCAGTTGTTGGAGCGGATATATTAGTAACAAATCCAAATATAATGTTTCCTCCAGATTTCATTATTCCCCCTGAAGCTTGGCCTGGAGATTATGAGGAATATGAAGGCTATGAAGGTGGAGAAGGCTACGAAGGCTATGAAGGTGGAGAAGGCTACGAGGAATATGAAGGTGAAGAAAGCTACGAAGATTCAGAGGATGTAGTAGTCGATGACGAAACAGATGTCGAAAATGAAACCGAAGCTGATGATGAAACTAAAGCTGAAGAAGAGAGAAAGGCTGAAGAAGAAAAGCAAAAGGCTGAAGAAGAAAAGCAAAAGGCCGAGGAAGAAAAACAAAAGGCCGAGGAAGAAAAGCAAAAGGCCGAGGAAGAAAAGCAAAAGGCTGAAGAAGAAAAGCGAAAAGCCGAGGAAGAAAAGCAAAAGGCTGAAGAAGAAAAGCGAAAAGCTGAAGAAGAAAAACGTATAGCCGAAGAAAAAAAACTTGCAGAGCAAGAGAAAAAGCGAAAAGAATATGAGGAATGGAAGAAAAAGAGAACTGCTGAGTTGAAAGCTGAACAGAAAAAGCATATGGAAGAAGCGGCGAAACATAATAAAGATGCTAATTTTTGGGGCTGGATGGAATGGGGCGCTAGTGCTGTGAAACATACAGCTGATATGGCTGTTGATGGATTATCTAAAGTGACAGGACCTGTTGGGAAAGGAATAAAAGCAGGTTATGATGTTTTGTCAAAAACAGGAGAAAAGGTCGGCACAGCCTTTGCAGATGGAAAATCTATGACTCAAGGATTACAAGACGGTCTTGTTGAAGGAAGTATTGACGCAGCAGGAAACTTTATTGAATCAGATAAAATAAAAGCAGCATATAATGTAACTTCAGAAGTGACTAAAGAAGTGTATAATAAAGGACTCTCTTTAGAAAGCCTTGGAAAAGGCACTGGCAAGGGTATTGTGAAAGCGACAATAGATTATGGTGCAAGTAAAATTCCAGGAGTTGATGGACCTGATCAATTAAAGTTTGGTAAAGGTTACGGTAATATGAACATAGGTGGTATTACTAAGAAGGTGTTTAGCGATAATAAACATGTGGTAGTAACAAATCTTCAATCTAGGGTTACAAATGCAACTATTGACGCAGTTAAGGGGAAAGTCGGAGCTGAGACAACTAATCTATTAAACGGAGCAGCGTTTGGTAAGTAAGGAGGAAAAATATGGCTAAACAATTAGTAATACATGGAAGTGTTCTTGGCGAATTAGGGAATAGATTTAGTAATAAGACTGATATATCGCCGTTACATCAACAAGAGAAGTATAAAGATATAGGACAAAATGAATTGATTAAATCAAATATTATTAAAACGAATAAAGAACTTGTAGATTCGGTTTTTGAGAGTATGATAACAAAACTTGCTAGGCCAAGATTTTTTGGAAGATATAGATATACTCAGGGCGTTACTATTAAAGAAACAACAGTTTTTTATGATGATGACAATAAATTGATATGTGGTATGACAACAGGTGAAGAAGAAATAGTTACATTAGATCCTGAATTTAACATTGGAGATGATATAGATCAGATTATTCAATTAATTGGTCAATCGGTTATTCAATACAATGAATTTGATTATGAACTTAATATTATGGAAGCGTTATCGTTAGGTGCTATGATCGATTTGTATAGAAAAGAAATGTATAGTAGCTTAGGAAAAGGTGAAAACTTTGATCCGATTCCTTCACAGCCAGGTGAAATATATGAAGAAATTAATAATGAAAAGGCACAGTGGATTATGTGGCTGACTTTTATTATTAAACAATCGCTAGCTACTGAGTTGACATGTGATATAAACGATGTTGATAAATCGCTTAAGAGTTTAGTTGACAAAAATCTTCTTGAAAAAGATGGGACAGGCTATAAGATTACGAAGGAAGTAGAAGGTGTTGCAATTCGAATGCATCTAACCGATAATATTATCGTAGCAAACTGTGGGTTCGCTAGTTCAAGTAAGGTCAATGTAATGAGCTTTATTAGTGCTCAATATGGAGTAAAAGATATTATTATGATTGATGCAAGTGGAGAAATGATAGAATTATCTTGTGTTTCAGCTGGACAAATTGTTAAGATGTTAATGGACTTCATGTATAATCCAAAAGGATTTTTTATTGAAGAATTCAAAGAATTTATTGTGAAGGAAGTAAGTGAAATCCAGACTGAAACAGCTAAAGCTGAAATAGTAGTAGAGCCTGTTGTTAAAACTAAGGATAAGACAATCATTGAAACTAAATTTTGTGTACACTGTGGACAAAAAATTCCAAGGTCATCAAAATTCTGTCCTTTATGTGGAGGAAAAACGCAATAAGAATGGGGATTAATTATGACTAAAATATTTGTTGTAATAGGTTTTGTTATAATGAGTATAATATTTGTTTCTTGTAATAATGAGGATAATGAACTAATTGTTTATACTTCAGTGGATCGAATATATTCAGAGAAAATATTTGATATGTTTACAGAAAAAACAGGAATTAAAGTGAAAGCAGTTTATGATGTAGAGGCAACAAAAACCACAGGGCTGGTGAATCGCATTATTAGCGAAAAAGATAATCCAGTCGCAGATGTATTCTGGAACGGTGAAATTATTTATACGATGAAGTTAAAGGAAAAAGGATTACTTGAGGCATATGAATCACCGAACAATGTAACGCTACCTGATAAATTTATTGATGATGACGGTATGTGGACCGCTTTTGGTGGTAGGGGAAGAATTATTATTGTTAATTTAGATAAAGTAAATAGTAAAGATATTAATCCTTCTATAACTGCTTTTGCTAAACAGTCTGAAATATATAATATTGGAATAGCTAAACCAATGTTTGGAACAACAGCCACCTATGTTGCAAGCTTGTACTCCAAATTTGGAGAAGAAAAAGGTGTTAAACTGTTTGAAGATATTAAGAATAGTTCAGTTTATATTGTAGACGGCAATGGAGCAGTTAGAGATATGGTTGTAGCTGGACAGTTAGATTTTGGATTGACGGACACTGATGATGCACTTATGGCAGTAGAAAAAGGTGCAAATGTTGATTTGATATTTCCAGATCAAGGAATAGATGAAGTGGGAACACTTATTATTCCAAATAGTGTTGCAGTAATAAAAGAATGTAAACATGTTGATCAAGCCCATAGATTTATAGACTTTCTTCTAGAAAAAGAAACTATGGAAACAATGATTGATATTGGTTGGTTTCAATTAGCGCAAGGAAAAGAATTAATGATTGATGAGAAGTTAAAGCCATATTTACCCACAGATGGACAACTGAAGTTAATGGATGTTACATTTGAAGAAATAGGTTTTTACTTAGGTAAGTCGTCTTTAGATATGACAGAAATATTCTTAGATTAGTAGGTAATAACCTGATAAATAAATTAGACAAATACATCACGGGAGATCGTAAAATGAAAAGAACAAAATATAAGATGTATGTGTTATTACTCCTTATCATATTACCATATTTAGCAATTATACTAACAATAATGGAGGAAAATCCAGTTTTTTCTCCTCTTTTTTCTGTGCGCAGACTTGGAATTATGGGTAAAACATTAGGGTTTTCCATAGTTGTTGGTATTATTGGGGTTATAGTTTCGTGGATTATAGGCTATTATTTGAATCGAATATTTAAGGGAAAATTATGGATAAGTGCAATATTGATTGCACTTGCTGTTATGCCTTCTTTTATGCAGGCATACTTATGGATGAATACCATGTATGTTGTATTTGATAGAGTAGCTTTATCTGGATTTTGGATAAGCGCTTTTGTTCAACTTATCTATTTGTTACCGATTGGAATATTAATGTGGTACCATGTATTTGCTATGTTTGATGATGAATATTTTTATGAAGCATATATTAATACAGCAATAAAAACTGGATATACTAGAGTAGTGTATGAACTGAGTAAAGGTCCTGGGACAATACTTCTAATATTATATATTCTTTTATCAATGACAGATTATACAATACCTTCAGTTTTTGCGTTTAATACCTATCCAATAGAAATAATGACAGTTTTTGCTGGCACACTTAATATATATGAACCGGTATTTGTTAGTATTCCTATGATACTTATTACTACTATTCTTGTAAGCATAATAATCAAGAAAAATAATTCTAAGTTAGAGGGAACAAGTGGTGTAAGTAGTATAATAGTAAAAACCTGTAGTAAAGACTATATTATACTGTTAATTATAATTGTATTGATGTTTATTCCATTTATTCTGATGATTGTAGACAGCCTTACATCAACTAATATAGTTGAGTTAATAAGTAATTATAGTGAGGATTATATTTTTACGTTAGTTAGCTCAATAACTGGAGCAGTTGTTGTGTTATTGATAAGTTACAATTTGAATCTATATATACTTGATAATAGAAAACTTAAAAGAACTATGATACTTGTTATGATAGTACTTCTTGGAATTCCTGGAACTGTAACGGGAATTACAATTAATAATTTTTACAGTGAATTAAGCAATTTATCGCCTATACTTACAGAATTAAGGAATAGTTTTCTACCTTTGTCCCATGTAAATGTGCTACGTTTTCTGCCAATTGGATATTTTTTAATGGCCTTTGGTTTTGAATATATGCCAATTGAATATGTTGAACAGGCAAAACTTGATACAAATAATTTGTTAGTAATGTTAAAACACGGTGTATTTAATAGGCTTAAGCCCTACTTAATAACAACATTTTTTATTGTAGTTATATTAAGTTTTAGTGAACTAAGTGGAGCGATTATGGTTGTGCCTCCAGGAAGGTCAACAATAACGGTTACTATTTATAATTATCTTCATTATGGTAGTACAGATGTTGTTGCTACACTATGTATGACATTTATGCTGTTAATTGTTTTGGCAACATTAATAACCTATAAATTAATAAAAAAAAAATCAAAAAAAAGAATAATAAATATACTAATTGTTGGAATAATAGTCACTTCATTTAGTGGTTGCAGACAAATCAATGATACTACAAATGTAATACAATCATTAGATTATACTTTAGACGTTATGACAATGGAAGTATATAATGGCAAAATATATTTAGGAACAACAGATGGTCTTTATTATATTGATGAAGAAAGATTAATAAAGGTACCACTTGTTGTTACTACAACATTAATACACGATCTATATGTAAATCATAATCAAGAACTTTTAGTTGGCAGTATGGAAGGATTGATTGTTATTGACGGTGATAATCAGATATATTATGGAAAAGACAGTTTTCTCCCTGATATTAGAATTAACGTTATTGCTGAAGATACTAGCGGCAATATCTATATTGGTACCTGGAATGGACTTGTAGTTGTGGATCAAGAGTTTGAAGTGATCGAAAAAGATATAAAATTATTATCATCAATGGTTAATATAATTGATTTTGATAGTTTAGATAATATTATAATTGGTTCTTACAATGTTAGAGATGGTGGCTTAACGATTTTATACGAGAATTTGCCTGATGAATATATTGAAAAAAGCTACGATGGTAGTAGCCAATTAACAACGATTAATTTTACTGGAATTGTAGTGAAAGAAGATTTGTTTTTAGTTGGTGGAGGTATGTATGAAAAAGGTGGATTTGATAAATTCGAGTATAAAGAAGGAACATATTTTTTAACAAAATCTTATAAACAAGAAGATGGTTTAGCAGGACCAAAAATCAGAAGTATGTATTCCCTAGGAAATACTTTGATAGTAGGATCTGAATACGATGGTTTATCAATTATGAAATTTGATGATGAATTTAGTGAAGTGATAGATTCAAGAATTTTGACTTCAAAAGACGGACTAGCTCACAACGAAATTAAATGTATAATAGAATATGAAGGATGGTTATATTTTGGAACAAAGGCAGGTATATCAAAAATAATTATTGAAAATGAATGGAGGTAACAAATGGATACAAATCAAAACGTGAGATATTATATTGATTATGATGATTTAGCAACGGTTAAAGAATTTCCTAAGACAAGAGGAGCATTTATTATTAGTATTTTAAAAAATGGTAGCAAAAATTTTCGTCAAGGATTTCCAAAAACATTGATATTACCTATGGTTACAGGGTTGATATTTTTTATTCTTTCGGTAATTTATGTAGCAGGATTTGTAGATACTATGTATGTAACAATACATATGTTTGATGGGCCTATTACGGAGTTTGTACCATATTATGCTCCGGGATTAGTTGACACTAGAAGCTATATAAAAGGTTTTCAACATGATAATCTAATAGGAAATAACTTATATTTGGTTATGCCTTTGTATTTCTTTATAATGTTATTAGCAAAATCTTTGATAAAAACAATATTTAGTAAAGGTGCTATAAAACAATCATTTAGCAATATTAAAAACACGAAACTTTATACTAAAAGATATTTGGAAATGGAAAGTAAAGGGATAAGTAGAATTATACTTGGAATAATAACGGCTATAGCGCTGGGATTTATTATTAAAAATCCACTAACCTTTATACCGATTGCAATTGTATTATATCTTAGTTATATTAAAACCACTGATTCTAGTTTAATTATGTTTATCGTTATGTTTAAGGTAAGTGGTCAAATAAGAAAAAAACATAAATACGTTAGTATTGGAAAAGTCGCACTTTTTGTATTAGGTTTAGCAATTGGATTTTTAATATATTTTGTAATTGCTATGGTCATGTGGTATGTCTTTAAATATAACCTTATTGCTAGAATTATATTTACAAGTGCTTTTATAGGATTATTTATATTTTTCTATATTCAGCAATATTTTTCGAAATCTAAAAAGACTGTTGATGCAGGATTATTTGTATGTATGATGGTTCTTATTGGTTCTCTTGGAAGTTATGTAGTATTAGGTGATGACGGTGGGTGGGCTGAATCAGGTGGAAACTTATTTGCTTGGCTTGGAAATGCAGGTTCTAAGATTATCGCAGCCCTTGGCTTTGTTGGCAGTATAGGTGCAGCCCTTGGAATGACAGCAGACTTGGTTTTAGGTGGGGTATTTTCAGCAATAGGTATCGATGCTCCGCTTAAAATGGGGTCAATACTAGCAGGATTTGGACAGCCGCGAGGTTCAGATGCAGCAAATCTTACCTTTGCAAATGCAGCGATAAAAGCAGCGTTTGGAAGTGTAGGCCCATTAGGAGAAATGCTTACAGGTATGGTGGGAGATATTAATAGTGGATTATCAGGACAAACAGGTAGTGCATCAGGAGATGCAGCTAATACAGGAGATGCGGGTAATTCAGGAGACTCTGGAGGAAATACAGGGACAGGAAATGGAGGAGGAGAAGATCCTTTTGAACCAAGAGATCCCTTTAAACCAAAAGACCCATTTGAAGATGAGGATATTAATTAAATGAGGGGTAAACTATTACGTGTTATGAGTGTACTTATCATGATTAGTATTGTTTTTGTTATTAGTTTTATTATTGTGCAGAATATTTTAAATAAACAAAAAGAAATAAAAGAAAAAGAAGTTATAGAAGGCATAGAAATATATTTGATGGATGAAGAAATATCAGCTTTAATAATAGATGGAAATACAATTATTGTCGGTGGAAAAAACGGCGTATACAGATTTGACACGAAATCAGAAACAATTGTAGAAACGATAACTGATGAGTTAAGCTTAATATATACAGCAGATATGGTTATGACAAAAGATAGAGTTTTGTGGATTGGTCATGATAATGGTTTGTCACTATATTATGAGAATAATGATGAAGAGAATAAATGGAAGCATTTTATTAGTCCGGATATTCCAAAAGGTAGATGCAATACCCTTAAGATTATTGATGATAAGGTTTATGCAGGTTTTCAAGAAGGCGTAGCAATATTTAGACTTAAAACAGACTGGGATATTATGAAGTTGATAACAATAGATGATGGTTTGATTGAGCCTGTTGTGCAAGATATTGAATTTAACAACAGTGGAATATGGTATGGATCCTATTATTGTAATAAAATTGGTGGTATTAGTTTAGCAAAAGATAATTCATGGGAATATCTTTCTCTTGAAGACGGATTACCTCATAAGTATGTTACATCAATGCTGCCTGTGATATACGATGATAAGGAATATATATTGGTTGGCACAGGGCATTTAGAAAGTGGAGGGTTAGCAGTTGTTGAAGTAACAATAGAAGGGTTAAATGTTGTAGCAACTCATGATATACAGTCAAACCTACCAGGAGAAAAAGTTAGATTTTTATATCAATCTAAGGAGAATGTTTTTATTACAACAGAGTCTGATGGAATACTGATTACTGATTTATCTAAGATTATTAAAGGTGAATTACTTGATGGTATTTATCTTAATACAAATCATGGACTTTCAAGTGATGAAATAAAAGTAATAGTTGAAAACAATGATAGTTACTGGCTTGGAGGGAAAGTAGGATTAACAAAAATACCTAAGGAAGTCATATTGTTAATAAATGCCACATAGCTGTCACAGAACAATTATAGAATTAGTTAAGGTGTCATAAGTAAGTTTGAGATCTTAACCATAATTAAATAAAAATATAGGAGTGGTTTATTGTGTATGATTTGAATATTTTATTAGTAGAAGATGATATAAGGATTAGAGAGATCATAAGAACATATTTAAAAAGAGAAAACTACAAATTATATGAAGCAGGAACCGGTGAAAAAGCCTTTGAATTACTTGAAGAAAAGGAATTTCAATTGGTTGTTCTTGATGTTATGCTTCCAGATACAGATGGGTGGTCAATTCTTAGAAAAATACGAGCTAAATCCCAATTACCAGTTATCATGTTAACGGCGAGAGCAGAAGAGACAGATAAACTTTTTGGTTTTGACCTTGGAGCGGATGATTATATGACAAAACCTTTTAGTGCTAAAGAGTTATTAGCTAGGATAAAAGCTCTACTGAAACGAAATCAAATTGCAACAGCTAATGAATTGGTGCAGATTGGAAATATTAAGATTAATACATCGTATCATCAAGTATATATTAATGAACAGGTTATTGAATTAACACCACTTGAATACAGTTTATTATCCTATTTAGTTGATAATAAAAATCTTGCCATGTCAAGGACACAGATTTTAGATGGTGTATGGGGATATGACTATTTTGGTGATGAAAGAACTGTAGATACACATATTAAACGGTTACGCAAAAAACTGCTGTCAGAAGGGGACTATATCAAGACTATTAGAGGTGTTGGGTATAGAATGGTGATTAAGTAATGCGAGCATCTATTTCAAATAGAATAACACTATATTTGGTGGTTTTCTCAATTATAATTATTGGGATTATTGGTATTGCAGGCAAGTTTTTTCTGCCAAATTATTATACTAATTATCAATTGGATATTATTAACTCTAAAACTTCGGAAATAGTAGAACTCTATAACGTTAACGAACCAGATGCTGCACTTTCTATAATTGAAGAATTACGACAATTAGTAGGTGGAGAGATCTATTTACAAAGCGAAAATGGGCAAATCAATGGGTTTGTGACAGGTAGAGGCAACAATAGCAGTATCATGGGTAAAAACCAAGGTCATATACTTAAAAATAGTGAAAGTTTTATCCCTAACGGTGATATTACTTATTATAATTACGAGAATAAAATTGGTCTTGAAGTATATACACTAGGTATTAATGTTAATGATGAATACATTGTTTATGAAGTTACTATACAGTCGCTAAATAAAGCAGTGGATGTAGTGCTTAGTTTTTTATGGATACTTTTATTAGTTGTTTTAGCTATTGCAGTTGGTGTTGCTATGTTTTTGTCACGTACAATATCAAAACCTATTAAAGATTTAAACAATCTTGCCAAAAATATGATGAATAAGAAGGTTAAAGCAGTTATGGTTACTAATAATGAAGATGAAATTGGCAAATTAAATCATTCCCTTAATGAATTATATGAGGAATTATTATCTAGTATTTATCAGTTAGAATCAGAACTTAATAAAGAGAGAAATGCAGAAAACCTTAAGAAACGTTTTTTAGCTCAGGCAACACATGAGTTAAAAACGCCCATTGCTGTTATTGGAGGATATGCTGAAATATTATACGATGGCATGTATAAGGATGAAGATGACAGAGATAGATATCTTAAAAATATTTATGAAGAGACACAGGCAATATCACATTTGATTAAGGATGTGCTTGATTACACGAAGATGGAAACAGGTAATTATGAGCTACTCATAGAAAAAGTTTCGGCTAAAAACTATTTTGAAGGGATAGTTAATAGATTCGAAGACTATGTGAAGGAATATGGATTGAATTTTCTTAAAAGCATTGAACTAGATAATCAGTTTGAATTAAATATCGATAAAACTAGAATTGAACAGGTTATAAGGAATTTACTAAGCAATAGCGTGGAACATGGTGTTACTAAAGTGATTGTTAATGTTGCAAGATTGCAAGATAAAGTTAAGATTCAAATAAGTAATGATGGACCGTTGATTGAAGAAGAAGATTTACCTTATATCTTTGACAGTTTTTATAAAAAGAAAGGTAAACAGTCAGGAACAGGATTAGGACTTGCAGTTGTGAAAGAAATTGTTTTACTACACGGTGGAGATTACCGCGTTGAAAATAGTGAAGAGGGTGTTATTTTTACGATTATAGTGTAATTAATCCGCTAAATAATGTATAATAGAAGTGTGCTTGCATATTTACTAAAATATGGAAAGCTAATATTTATAAGCATATGAGGAAGATGAATATGCCAAGATTAATGAGTGGAGCTTCATCGTTTCTTGTTAAACCATTTCAAAAGGATAAGTTGATAG
>JAOZKH010000064.1:0-11376 GCA_029935405.1 Vallitaleaceae bacterium
CTTTATTCATAGTTATGTATTTTAAGCAGTTTTGCCAAAGTTTCTTTCATTTTAATTCTTTTGATAATGGCATCTATAAATCCATGCTCTAATAAAAACTCAGCTTTTTGAAATCCTTCAGGTAATTCTTGTTTAATTGTATCTCTAATAACTCTCGGTCCTGCAAATCCTATGAACGCACCTGGTTCAGACAATATTATATCACCTAACATTGCAAAACTAGCTGTAACTCCACCTGAAGTAGGATCAGTTAAAACTGTAATATATAATCCTCCAGTTTCGTGATGTCTTTTTAGCGCTGCGCTGGTTTTTGCCATTTGCATTAAAGATATAATTCCTTCTTGCATTCTTGCGCCACCACTTGCTGTAAATAAAATCAAAGGTAGACCTTCTTTAGTTGCAAGCTCTGTTAAACATGTTATTTTCTCTCCAACAACATGTCCCATACTTCCCATCAAAAATCTTGAATCCATAACACCAATTGCAACTTTAATTCCTTTAATTATTGCTGTACCTGTAATAACGCCTTCATCAATTGCTGTTTTTTCTTTTAATACTTTGATTTTTGCATCATATCCTTTAAAATCAAGTACATTAACTGTCTCAAACTGATAAAACATATTTATAAAACTGTTTTCATCAACTATTAGTTTTAATCTATCAGGAGCACTCATTCTAAAGTGCTTATCACAATTGTGGCAAACATAAAAGGTACTTTTAAGATCTTCTTTATAGATTACTTGATCACAATGATTACACTTAATCCATGATCCATTCGGAACATTTGGTTCATCTCTATTAACAACCTTCGTTGTAGAAGGCATTTGTATATACTTTGTTTTTTTAAATCCAATCTTCATTATACACTCCTACTGCTCATGAGGTTAGGCCTTAGCAAACATCTTTTCGATAAAGCTTGTATTATAGTTACCTTCGATAAAAGATGGTTGATCTAGAATTTCATAATGAAAATCGATATTAGTTGTAATACCTTCAACTATGAATTCTCCTAGAGCTGATTTCATTTTGGCTATTGCTTCTTCACGAGTTTCACCGTGAACGATTAATTTAGCAAGCATAGAATCGTAATATGGTGCCACTGTATAATCTTGATATATTCCACTGTCAACGCGAATTCCTTTGCCTCCAGGTAAAAAGAGATTTGTTATTTTGCCTGGGGATGGTCTAAAGTCTTTAGAAGTATCTTCAGCATTTATTCGACATTCAATTGAATGACCAGTTAAAGTAATATCATCTTGAGTTAACCCAAGTGGCATACCTGCTGCAACTTCAACTTGCTTTTTAATAAGATCAACACCAGTAATCATTTCTGTAATAGGATGTTCAACCTGTATTCTTGTATTCATTTCCATAAAATAAAAATCATTATTATTATCTAATAAAAACTCAACCGTTCCTGCGTTAAAATAACCAATAGCTTTGGCTGCTTTTACCGCAACATCACCCATTATTTTTCTTAGTTCAGGTGTTAAGGCCTTTGAAGGTGCCTCTTCAACAATTTTTTGATGACGTCGTTGTACTGAGCAATCTCTTTCGCCAAGATGAATAGTATTCCCTTGTTCATCACCTATTATTTGAAACTCAATATGTTTAGGATTAACTACATAGCGTTCCATATACATTTCTTTATCACCAAAACAAGCAATTGCCTCTTTTTGAGCCAATGAAAACATACTTTCAACTTCTTCTAATGAATTTGCAACACGCATACCTTTTCCACCACCACCATTGGCAGCTTTTATGATTAACGGAAATCCGATTTCAGGCGCAAGTTTAAGTGCTTTTTTACTCTTTATTATAACACCATCTGAACCGGGAACAACTGGTACACCTGCATTTATCATTGTTTTACGAGCCATAGATTTATGTCCCATTAAACTCATCATTTCTGATGTTGGTCCGATAAGTTTGATTTTAGTTTCTTCACAAATTTTTGCAAATTTTGAATTCTCTGATAAAAACCCGAATCCAGGATGTATTGCATTAGCACCTGTAATAATTGCCGCACTAATAATTCTTGTAATATCAAGATAAGACTCACTAGCTTTTGCTGGACCGATGCAAACTGATTCATCTGCTAACATTGTATGAAGTGCATCTTTATCAGCTGTTGAATATACGGCAACTGTTCTAATATTAAGTTCACGACAAGCTCTAATAATTCTTACTGCTATTTCGCCTCGATTAGCGATTAATATTTTATTAAACATAGTTTCACCTACCCAACAAAGAATGTAAGTTCAGCTGAAACTGCAAGTTCATCACCAACTTTAGCAATTGCTTTACCAATTCCAACCGGACCTTTTTGTCTGATTATTTCAACATTTAGTGTCAACGTATCTCCAGGTACAACTTTACGTTTAAAACGTACTTTATTCATACCTCCAAAGAAAGCAATTTTTCCAATATTTTTTTCTAACGAGAGTATTGCTACCGCTCCTGTTTGTGCTAATGCTTCCACAATTAAAACTCCAGGCATTACAGGTTCATCTGGAAAATGTCCTTTAAAAAAGTACTCATTATATGTAACATTTTTAATTCCTATTGCACTTACACCTGGTTCATATTCATCAATTCTATCAATTAGTAGAAAAGGAGCTCTATGTGGTATGATCTCCATAATTTCTTTAATGTTTAACATAGATACCTCCTAAACGATTCTGAATAATGGTTGACCGTATTCGACACCATCTTCATTATTCACTAATATTTCAGCAATTTTACCATCTGCATCTGCTTCAATTTCATTCATTAACTTCATTGCTTCAATAATGCACAAAACATCGCCTTTTTTAACTACTGTTCCAATTGAAACAAAGTCATCTTCGTCAGGATTTGCTGCTGCATAAAAGGTACCAACAATTGGTGACTCAACAAGATGTCCACCTAAATCTGCAGGTTCAGTTAACGGTTGTTTATGTGTATTTTCTATGCTATTTTCAGGTGCTGCAGATATTGCATTTGTTGGTGCATTTGTTGGTGCATTTGTTGCTGTATTTGCTGTTGCATTTGCTGATACTGCATTTGCCACAGGTTGTGATTGAATAGCTGGTGTTGCTTGTATTCCTGTATATTCTGCATTTGATAATAAAATATGAGATCCTTCGTGACTAACATCTATATGTTTATAACCTGTATCTTTTAATGTTTGGATTAACTGTAATATTTCATTTGTATTCATGATAACCTCCTGCTAATCTGTATATTTTTTAAATAACAATGATGCGTTATGTCCACCAAAGCCAAGTGAATTACTAATTGCATAATCAATTTTTGTTTCTTCACCTTTGTAAGGTACATAATTAAGATCACAATATTCACCTGAAGTTTCAAGTCCCATTGTAGGATGAACAAATTGATCAACGATTGATTTAATAACTGCTACTGCTTCAACTCCACCTGCAGCTCCTAATAAGTGACCTGTCATAGATTTTGTTGAATTAATTTTTAAGTTATATGCGTGTTTGCCAAAAGCTTTTTTGATAGCTAATGTTTCAAAATGATCATTATATGGTGTACTTGTACCGTGTGCATTAACATAACTTATCTCAGTCGGATTAACACCAGCTTGTTTCATAGCAAATTCCATCGCTTTAGCTGCTCCCGTTCCTTCAGGGTCTGGACTAGTTAAATGATAAGCATCACATGTTGCACCATATCCTACTATTTCAGCCAAAATATTAGCACCTCTTTTTTTGGCATGTTCTAATTCTTCTAATACCAAAATACCAGCACCTTCACCCATAACAAATCCATCTCTGTCTTTATCAAATGGCCTTGATGCTGTAGCAGGGTCTTCATTAGTTGATAAAGCAGTCATATTAGCAAATCCAGCTATACCAAGTGGTACAATTGAACTTTCAGTTCCTCCACATACAATAGCTTCTGCGGTTCCAAATACAATAGATTTAAATGCTTCACCTATTGAATGTGTAGCACTTGCACAAGCTGTTACAATATTTGTATTAATTCCTTTAAATCCTGTTTCAATAGCAACGTTTCCTGCTGCCATATTTGTGATTATTTTAGGGATTAATGATGGCGACACACGTCCTGGACCTTTTTCAATAAGTTTTTTCTCTTCTTTTTCAATTGTTCCTAGTCCACCAATTCCTGAACCGATAATAATTCCGATTCTATAAGGATCTTCTTTAACAATATTTAATCCTGAGTTTAAAATTGCTTCCTTAGCTGCTGCAATAGCAAACTGTGAAAACACATCATACTTACGGGCATTTTTACGATCCATATATTCTTTAGGATCAAAGCCCTTTACTTCAGCAGCAAGCTTAACAATATGCTCCTGCGTATCAAAGTGAGTTATCGGTGCAATACCAATAACTCCATTTTTAAGATTATTCCATGTTGTTTCTACATCTAACCCTAAGGGGGTAATGGCACCAAGACCAGTAATAACGACTCTTCTCATAATTTCCTCCAAATTTTCCTACTATATAATAGTTAAGCACTAACTACATTGTCATTCCGCCATCTACAGCAAGTACTTGACCTGTTATGTATCTAGCTTTATCCGATGCAATAAATTCTACTAAATCCGCTACATCTTCAGGTGTTCCCAATTTATTTAAAGGTATTTTTTCCATTATTGTCTTCTTCACTTCTTCAGTTAATTCATCTGTCATTTCAGTTTCAATAAAGCCAGGAGCAACTGCATTAACTCGAATATTTCTAGCTGCATATTCTTTAGCTAATGCTTTAGTCATACCAATAACGCCTGCTTTACTTGCCGCATAATTTACTTGTCCAATATTACCGACTAAACCTATAACTGAACTTATATTTACAATACTACCTTGTCTTGCCTTAAACATTGAGCGAGTAACGGCTTTAGTACAGTTAAACGTACCTTTTAGATTTACATCAATAACTTTTGAAAAATCTTCTTCTGTCATTCTAAGTACTAACTGATCTTTAGTAATTCCTGCATTATTAACAAGAAGATTAATCGTACCAACTTCTTTTGTAATATGCTTTACCATTTTTTCAACTTCTAAGTAAACAGCAACATTACATTGATAGGTCATTCCCTGACCGCCTTCTCTGTTAATTTCTTCAAGAACCTTTTCTGCTTGTTCCTTTGAACTCGCATAATTAACTATTACATAATATCCGACTTTTGCTAATCTAATGGCAATCGTTTTACCGATACCTCTACTAGCTCCTGTGACTAATGCGATTTTTGAATCCATAACTTATCTCCTTATGCAACTTCTAACTTCTTAGCAACTTCTAACTTTTTCGCAACTTCTTTAATTGAATCATATGTGTTCACATTGTAGACTTTTACTTTTCTATTGATTTTCTTGATTAGCCCAGCAAGTGTTTTACCTGGTCCAATTTCAACAAAAATTTCTACTCCTGATGCTATCATATTTTCAACTGATTTTTCCCACATTACAGAACCTTCTAGTTGTTTAACAAGAAGGTCTTTGACTACTTTAATATCATCAACAACTTCTCCTGTTACATTGGTAATCAATTTAACATCCATCTCATTTAAGTTTACTTTTGCAATAATATCTTTAAAAACATGAGCTGCACTTTCCATTAATGGAGAATGAAATGCTCCTGAAACAGTAAGTGGAATAACTCTTGTTCCATCATCAATCAATCTATCAGAAACACGCTTAACTGCATCTTCTTCGCCACTTATTACCACTTGCATCGGACTGTTATAATTAGCAACAACAACAATTCCTTTATCTTCAAGACAATAATTAGTTATTATTTCTTTATTGCCTTTTACAATTGCTGCCATAGCACCTTTTGTGCTTTGTCCTGCTTCTTCCATAAGGAGTCCTCGTTTTCTAACAAGTTTAACTGCGTCATCAAATTCTAAACTACCTGCAGCTACATGTGCACTGTATTCTCCTAGGCTAAGTCCAGCTACATAATCTGGTTTAATGCCTGTCTCTTTAATGAACTCATAATAAAGTGCCATAGAAACAGTAACTAATGCAGGTTGTGTGTATGCAGTTTCATTAAGTGGTGCTTCTGGATTACTTATTAAATTTAACAGGTCAAAGTCAAGAATCTCATCCGCGTTTGCAGTGATAGTCTTAGCTTCATTAGAATTTTCAATTAAGTCCATTCCCATACCTGTTTCCTGCGCACCCTGTCCAGGGAAAATAAATGCTATTTTACTCATAATTCCTCCTATTTGTTAAATCCGTTTACTTTTGTAAACTTTAAAATATCATAAACTCCGTTAAAGAGTTCTTCAATTATTTCTAAGCAACTTTGTCGTTTCTTTACAAGACCTGCAACTTGACCTGCCATTATAGTTCCTAAAATAACATCACCGTCAATCACAGCTTTTCTAAGCGTTCCTGCTCCCATTTCTTCTAACTTAGCAGGTTCCATTCCTTCTTTTTCAAGCTTAATATAAGTTCTTGTTAACTTATTTCGAAGCGATCTAACCGGATGTCCTGTAGAACGACCAGTTACATCAGTTTCAATGTCTTTAGCTTTTAATATTTTTTCTTTATAATTATCGTGAGTTCTACACTCATCAGCTACTAAAAATCTAGTTCCTACTTGTATAGCATCTGCTCCTAATGCAAAAGCTGCAACAACACCTCTTGAATCTGCAATACCACCAGCAGCAATAACAGGTATACTTATACTGTCAACTACTTGAGGGATAAGTGCCATTGTTGTCAGTTCACCAATATGTCCACCAGCTTCACAGCCTTCAGCTATTACAGCATCTGCACCAGCGCGTTCCATCATTCTTGCTAAGGCACTTGATGCAACAACAGGAATCACTACAATACCTGCCTCTTTCCACATTTTCATGTATTTTCCAGGATTTCCAGCACCGGTTGTAACTACCTTAACGCCTTCATCAATCACCATTTGTGCAACTTCTTCTACATTATCACTTAAAAGCATAATGTTAACTGCAAATGGTTTATCTGTCAGTTTTTGACAATTTCTTATTTCCTGCAAAATAACTTCTGATGGCGCATTAGCAGCTGCAATAATTCCTAAACCACCTGCATTAGAAACAGCACTAGCAAGTTTATGTTCAGCTACCCATGCCATACCACCTTGAAAAATAGGATATTTAATGCCAACAAGTTCTGTTAATCTTGTTTTCATCATTACCTCCTACTTGTTTGCTTCGATATAATCAAGCGCATTCTTCACAGTTTTAATATTAACTAGTTCTTCGTTAGGAATAGCTACACCAAATGTATCTTCTATTGACATAACAAGCTCAAATAAATCTAATGAATCTGCACCAAGGTCATCTGAAAAGCTAGCTTCTACTGTTACTTCTTCTGCATCAACACCTAATTCGTCTACGATAATTTCTTGTAATTTTTCAAAATTCATAATAATCCTCCTAAGATTAATCTTTGTATTATTTACGTTTTATATTAAGTAATCAATGGTTATGTAGTGTCAAAACTAAGTTTTTCTGATTCTACCATCTATTGATTACATGTTTCACACTAAAATTTTACGATTGCCGTACCATATGTAAGTCCTGCACCAAATCCTGATAAAGCAATTGTTTTACCAATTAATTCTCCTGCTCTATTTAGTTCATCAAGGGCTATTGGAATAGTTGCTGCCGATGTATTCCCATAACTTTCCATATTCATATAAAATTTATCTATGGGCTGTTTTAATCTTTTAGCAATACCTTCAATTATTCTACTGTTAGCCTGATGTAATACATAAATATCAATTTCATCTGCACTAATGTTCTGCGTTTGAAAAACTTCTTTTAGAAGTGCTGATACTTTTGTTACTGCAAATTGGAAAACAGCTCGACCATCCATTGTAATATATGCTTCTGATGATTCATTGTAAAATGGAGTATCATTATTATTAAGAGGAGAAACTAATGCTTCGAACTGTTTTCCAATTGATCTTGACTGAGTATCAATTATCCCAATCTCAGTTTCTGTTGCTTCTATAATAACTGCACCTGCACCATCTCCAAAAAGAACACAAGTATCTCTATCTTCCCAATTTAGTAAATGGCTGAATTTTTCAACACCTATTAATAATGCGTTTTTAACTTTTCTAGTTTTAATAAACTGATCAATAATATCAAGCCCATACACAAAGCCTGAACACGCTGCATTAACATCAAAGCAAAATGCGTTTTCAGCACCTAATTGCTCTTGAACCATACATGCAACTGATGGCATAGCATAATCAGGTGAAACTGTTGCAACAACAATCATATCTATATTCATACTATCTAATTCGCATTTGCTTATTGCATTTTTAGCTGCACTTGCTGCCATATATACTACAGATTCATCTTTTGCAATTCGTCTGTTTTTTATTCCGGTTCTTGAATATATCCATTCATCTGAAGTGTCTACTAATTTTGTAATATCATCATTGCTTACATTAAATTCAGGTAAATATCTTCCTGTTTCAATTATTCTTCCGTGATACATATTTGCCTCCTGTTACTATTAAAAGCTTATAGATTATTTTGCACTAAATATACTTTGACTATCAAAGCTTTTAGTTTGATAGTCAAAGTATATAGATAAAGCTTTCACTTGTCAAGTTTACTACTATTTATTATCATAGAGTCTTAAAGTAAATTGTGATATACTTATAGTATTATAGTAAAGGATTACAGTAATCGACTGTATCAGAAAGGTGTTTAATATGAGAAAAAGTTTTAGAGGTAAAATTTTTGTTTTAACATTAGCAGTGGCCATGGTCTTATCTAATTTGACGATATTTGCAGATACACCAAGTCCATGGGCTCAGGCAGAAGTGACAGAAGCAACAGGGAAGGGCTTAGTACTTCCTGAAGCAGATGGACATTATAAAGAAGACATAAGCAGAGAATTATTCTGCAAACTAATAGTAAATATGGTTGAAATAACAATAGGTGCACCAGTGACAATAACAATAGCAAATCCGTTTACGGATACTAGTGATTCGGATATAATCAAAGCTTATCAACTAGGTATTGTAAATGGAACATCTGCTACTACTTTTGCACCAAATTATTTAATTAATAGGGAGCAAGTTGCAGTAATGATGATGCGAGCTGCAAGAAAACAAGATACAATGATGGGGCATCATTTTACGAGCATTATGTTAGGTGGTCCACCTACTTTTGCAGATTTAGACCAAATATCAAATTGGGCATTAACGGATGTGCACGAAGCCAATTCTCTTGGAATTATGAACGGTATTGGTGGTAATAAAATAGATCCACAAGGTAAAACCACAATTGAACAAAGTGTTTTATTGATTCTAAGAGTATTTAATGAGTATCTACCTTTAATGGAAAATGCAGCGCCGGCACAACTACCAACAGCAATACTTTCATATGATATAAATGAAGGTGATAGTATTGATATTCAATTGGCTGATTTAGCCTATGATGCTGATGGAGATGCCATTAGATTTAATGGAATTAGTGGTAACAACACTTACGGAACGTGCTCGACTCATACAGATTATGTCACATTTACACCAGTAGAAGTAGATGCAGATCAAGTGTCTGTTTGGACTATTACAGTCTCCGATAACGTAGAAAGTGTAGCAATTGAGTTGACTTTTAATATTAAAGATGTACCAGCAGGTAATCCTGTGAGTAATGGTGTTACTACATTTACTGTAAATGAAGGTGAGAAAATAAACATATCCCCTTCAGACATCGCAACAGATCCAGATGGAGATGTAATGCTCATTTCAAGTCTTGTATTAAATGCAGACTATAGTACTGAAATTGGAGAGACTTTACGCTATCTCGCTTTTATGGGCAGTGAAAATTCCATGGACTTTACTGCAGGTCCAGTTAATGGTGATACAACAACAGCCTATGATCTGACTATTAAAGATGGTACCAACGAAACTATTATAACCATAGTAATTAATGTTAATGAAGCGAGTGCACCACCAGTAGCAAATCCTATGGAAACTCAGTATCAAGAAGAATATTCAGTTGCTACCTATTCACCAAATATTTTTGCATCAGACCCAGATGGCGATGATTTGGATATTATAGCATTTAAATTAAATGATGATCCAATTTATGCTTCAGCTCAACATGATCTTGGTACAGGTTCAATACTGAATGTATTTGGTGTGCATATATTCACTTTTAATGCTGATATGGTAACAGCATCAGCATGGACATATTATGATTTGACTATTTCTGATGGTTTAAATGAAATAGTTGTTACTATAAGAATACAAGTAAATAATAACTAGTATAAGATAATTTTCTATACCTAAGTAGAATAAAATTACAGCCTGAGATACTAAATAAAAGACTAGTATCTCAGGCTAAACTATGGAATTACTGTTAAAAAATATTTTAGATAAGGATAGTGTTATGAAAACAATATTAGTAACAGGTGGAGCCGGATTTATAGGCAGTAATTTTGTGAGATATATGTTAAAGGAATATAGCGAATATAGCATTATTAATCTAGATATATTAACTTATGCAGGTAATCTTGAGAATTTGTCAGATATTAAAGACAATCCAAATTATAGATTTATCAAAGGTGATATTACAGATAGTAGATTTATCAATGAGCTATTTTTAAATTATGAAATTGATTTCGTAGTACATTTTGCAGCTGAATCTCATGTAGATAGAAGTATATTTGATCCAGAGATATTCGTAAAAACAAATATCCTAGGAACACAAATTTTATTAGATAATGCAAAAACAGCTTGGGTAACAGGCAAAGATGAATATGGTTACCCTACATTTAAAGAAGGGGTTAAATTTCTTCACATTTCTACAGATGAAGTTTATGGAACATTAGGTAAAGGACTATTTACTGAAAAAACACCAATCGCTCCAAATAGTCCATATTCAGCATCAAAAGCAAGCGCAGATTTATTGGTACGTGCATATAATAAAACATTCAAAATGCCAATTAATATCACAAGGTGCTCTAATAATTATGGTCCATACCAATTTCCGGAAAAACTTATTCCACTTATGATTTCAAACGCACTAGAAAACAAGAAATTACCAGTGTATGGTAATGGAATGCAAATAAGAGATTGGTTGCATGTTAAGGATCATTGCAGTGGAATTGCCACTGTTCTATTCGGTGGTCAAGATGGTGAAGTTTATAATATTGGTGGAAACAATGAAAAGACTAATATTGAAATTATAAAATTGATTCTTTCTACATTAAATACATCTGAAGAACTAATAACATTTGTAGCAGATCGTTTAGGACATGATAAAAGATACGCTATTGATAATACTAAAATCACAACAGAACTAGGATGGAAACCAAAATATATCTTTGAACAAGGAATAAAAGAAACTGTTATGTGGTATCTTGATAATCAAGAATGGATGAAGAAAAT
>JAOZKH010000064.1:11476-12975 GCA_029935405.1 Vallitaleaceae bacterium
GAATAAAAGAAACTGTTATGTGGTATCTTGATAATCAAGAATGGATGAAGAAAATTAAAGTTAAGCAATTATAAAATAGTAATTATTAGGGAGGTACATCATGTCACATATTGTTGCAAAAGAGGCTTATAAAAGTTTAGAAGAACGATTAAATCGGTTTCCATTAGGGGTAGCACCAAGTAAAACGTTATACAAAATTCTCGAAATGCTATTTAGTGAAAAAGAAGCGAAACTTGTCGCTCAATTACCGATTAAACCATTCACTACCAAGCAAGCAGCTAAGATTTGGGGTGTAAGATATGGTGAAGCTCTTCGTGTTTTAAATGAGCTATGTAGTCGTTGTATATTGATTGACGTTGAAACTGATAAAGATAAAATCTATGTATTACCACCACCAATGGCTGGTTTTATTGAATTTTCAATGATGCGACTTCGTAATGATTTAGATCAACATGTTCTTGGACAGTTATATCATGAATATATGAATGTAGAAGAGGATTTTATTAAAGAGCTATTTGGAGATGTTGACACTAAGCTTGGGCGTGCTTTTGTTAATGAACCTGTTCTTAGTGCTGATCAATCTCTAAATGTATTAGACTTTGAGCGTTCAACTCATGTAATAGAAGATGCATCACATATTGGTATCAGTATGTGTTATTGCAGACATAAAATGCATCATATGGATCAAGCCTGTGATGCTCCTATGGATATATGTATGACATTTAATGGTGTAGCCGCTTCTCTCATAAAAAGTGGTTATGCTAGACAAGTGGATATTTCTGAATGTAAAGATTTACTTGATCAAGCATATGACCACAATTTGGTTCAGTTTGGCGAAAATATCAGAAATAATGTTTCATTTATATGCAACTGTTGCGGTTGTTGTTGTGAAGCATTAGTAGCTCAAAAAAAATTCGGTCATTTATATCCAATCCAAACAACAAATTACATGCCTACTTGTAATGAAGATGAATGTATTAGTTGTGGTAAGTGTGAAAAAATGTGTCCAGTAGATATGATTACAATGGTTGATTCTAATGGCAAAAAAGTACCAAAAGTTAATGAAGACTTATGTATTGGATGTGGAGTTTGTGTGAGAAATTGTCCAAATAAATCTCTAACATTAAAAACGCGCAAAAACAAAATATTAACACCAGTTAACTCAGTACACAAAGCTGTATTAATGGCAATCGAAAAAGGACAGTTACAAGAATTATTATTTGATAATAAGGCATTAATTAGCCATAGAGCAATGGCTGCGATACTTTCATCAATATTAAAATTATCTCCAGTTAAAAGAGCAATGGCAAGTGATCAAATGCGTTCAGTTTACCTTGAAAAGCTTCTTGCAAAAAAAACTGACATATATTAATATCACTAGAATTTTGTAGAAGCTTACTTTTTGCTTCATATTCAATGTTTAAATTGTTATTTTTGTGATAACAGCTTTGAATATCTGTTATAATAATAGTATAAAAAAATATGGAGGTATTTATGAA
>JAOZKH010000065.1 GCA_029935405.1 Vallitaleaceae bacterium
ATAATATTTTTTAGGATTGTAGTGTAAGGAGAAAACTATGTGTGTAAACGGTAAAATAGAATATGATAATGCCCGTAAAAAAGGAATTAAGGTCTATAATGCAAGAAAGTTTAGTGGACAAAATCCCTATCTTTCGGTTATGGATAATATAATACATAAAGAAATGATAATTTCAGAAGTTCAACTTAAAAGAAATGAAATTCCAATTAGTAAAATAAAAGGAACAAAAACAGTAGGTAGGTCATATTCATTTGCATTTAATTTTATGCCTATCCTTGAATTAAATACTGAATTTGGAAGTAAATGGGTTAATCTATGTGAAGCTCACATAAATGAAGGAATAAGAGATCCAATAAAAGTTTATGAATATTTAAATTGGTTTTATATTGAAGAAGGAAATAAAAGAGTTTCTGTTTTAAAACATTTTGGAGCTGAACTTGTTAATGCGGATATTACAAGACTTATACCTAGATATAATCCAGATGACGAAATGATTATAAAATATTATGAATTTTTGGAATTTTACAAACAAACACAGATTAATTATGTATGGATGTCAAAAAAAGATGGATTTAATAAGTTACTTCTACAAATGCGTAAATACAATTGGTTAAGTAAAGAAAATGATTATGAATTTAATTCTGTTTATCATAGTTTCAGAAGAACATATCATAAATTAGGAGGTAATAAACTTCTTAATACAACAGGAGATGCTTTTTTAAGATATCTTGAAATTTATAATTATAATAATAATATATCTGCAGATGAAGTCAAATTACAGCTACAGAAAATATGGAAGGAATTTGAACTTCTTGATAAAAAAGAAATTTCATTAGAATTCAACACAAAGTCTTTGGAAAAAAAATCTTTCTTAGGCGGGATAACAGCTTCTTTAGCTGCTATGAAAAGTGCTAATATTGCATTTATTAATGCAAAATCCCCTAAGACTTCAAATTGGACTTATGGACATGAAATAGGGAGAAATCATATTGAAAACCTATTAGACAATGAGATTCATACAAAAGCTTTTAATAATGTTCCAGAAGATGAGTCTGCTTATGAACAAATTGTGCAAGTAGTCAAGGAGGGATATGACATTGTTTTTACAACGAGTCCTACATTTATTAACGCAACACTTAAAGCAGCAGTTGAGTTTAAAAATGTAAAGTTTTTTAATTGTTCAGAAAACATGTCATATAAAAGAGTACGAACCTACTTTGGTAGGATTTATGAACCAAATTTTTTGGTTGGAATGATAGCAGGAGCAATGACAAAGTCTAACCGAATTGGATATGTTGTGACTTACCCGATTCCGGAGATAATATCAAGTGTTAATGCATTTACCATTGGAGCAAGGTTTGTGAACCCATACGCAAGTATAATTATTAAATGGGTTTCAGATTACAAAGTAGATACATGCGAAGAATGTTATAATATTGACAAACAATTGATGGACATGGGGGCAGATATTATTTCCCATCAAGAATCTTCCGAAGTATCATCGAAATCTCAAAATTCTGGTATATATTTAAGTGATAAATATTCAGAAGATAAATCTACTAATTATCTTGCGACATCTATTTGGAATTGGGGAAAGTTTTATGAAAAAATGGTGCGAAATATTATGAGTGGAGCATATGGAAAACTTTCAAATGTTATAGAAAATTCAGATAAAGCAATTAGCTATTGGTGGGGAATGGATACAGAAGTTGTTGATATTATTTATTCGAATTCAAGCATACCAAGAGAAACAGTACAATCTGTAAGTTTTATGAAAGATATGATTATTCAAGGGACATACCATCCATTTACAGGGCCATTATATGATAATAAAGGAAATATTAAGTTAGAGGAAAACCTAAAACTAGATCCTACAGAAATTTTAACTATGGATTGGTTTGTAGAAGGGGTAATAGGTTCGATACCATCTATTAATACCTTAGAAGCTAACCATCCGTTGTTAGAACTTCTAAGTGTTAAGAAAAAATACTAATTAGAGGTTGTTATTCTTGAGATACCGTTTGTATTTACTATATTCTTTAGATATTTGTGAGTTAATAAATTTTATATAGAAAAAAACTGTATTCATAAATCTACTTATCATATTAAACTTAATAGGTGGAGCGTCATTTTTGACATAATCAAGAATGTAATAGTTATATCCATTAATAATAGTTGTTTCTTTATAGAAATGAATACGCTTTGATTTGTATCCATAGTTTAAATGTTGATGACCATGTATTAAATAAGATGGTTTATATTTGTCCATTAATTCATTAAAAACTTCAAAACCTGTATGGCAAAGATCTTTACTATCATCAATACCTTTTGCAGGAGCATGAGTTACTATAATATCAATACCACCAAATTGACGAATTATTGTATTCAATTTTTTGATTCGACGGCGCATTTGCTTTTCAGTATATTGAAAATGCCCTTTTTTGTACCTAAAGGAGCCACCTAATCCTAATATTCTAATACCGTTTTGTACGATAATATGGTCTTCTAAGGTATCGCAGCCATGTGGAGGGGACTGTATGTATCTAGTGTCATGATTACCATGAACGTAGAATAATCTTTTGCTTGACATAGTAGTAAGAAAAGACAAGTATTTAGCTTTTAAATCTCCAGCAGAAATTATGAAGTCAATTTCAGTAAAAAGTGTGGAATCATAGTAATCCCATAAATATTTTGATTCTTCATCTGCAATAATTAATATTTTCATTATCATCATCCCAACGAGTTTTTCTTTTAAATAATGGTTAAGGTGTCAAAATTACATAGTTGAACTTTCCACCACTATATGTATGCTTGGAGGCTTCAACCGAGTACTACATATAGTGGTGGAATTAGAGAAACTTAGTTTTGACACCTTAACCAATAATAGTAGGAGTATACCACTTTTTATTAATAAAAAGAAGATAATAATGTATTTACATAGAATAAGACATATGCTAAACTTACCTATAATTAATATATTAACAGTAGAATATAAAGAGGTGTTAAAATGAGTGAATCAATAAATAACAAAAAGCCACGTATTTTTAGTGGAATTCAACCATCAGGTAATATAACAATCGGGAACTACTATGGTGCGCTTAAAAATTGGGTTGCAATGCAAGATGAGTATGAAGCATTGTTTTGTGTGGTGGATTTACACGCTATTACATTAAAGCAAGAGCCTGGAAAGTTAAGAGCAAAGACTAGAGAATTAATAGCTTTATATATAGCAGCAGGACTAGATCCAGTTACTAATATTATTTACCCGCAATCTCATGTAAGACAACATGCAGAGTTGTCGTGGATATTAAATTGCTTCACTTATATGGGTGAGTTAAATAGAATGACACAGTTTAAAGATAAGTCATCTAAGAATGAAGCAAATATAAATGCAGGACTTTATACATATCCGGTTTTAATGGCTGCAGATATTCTTTTGTTTCAAACAGATATTGTACCAATTGGTGATGATCAAAAACAACACCTTGAGTTAACGAGAGATATTGCACAAAGATTTAATCATACATATAGTGATACTTTTGTTGTTCCGGAAGCTTTTTTTGGTAAAGTTGGAGCGAGAATTAAAAGCCTGCAAGAACCAACTGCAAAAATGTCAAAGTCAGATGCTAATCCAAACGGTGCTATCGCGTTATTAGATGAACCTAATGTGATTACTAACAAAATAAAAAGAGCGGTTACTGATTCAGTTGGAGAGATAAATTATACGGATAAACAGCCAGGAGTTAAAAACTTAATTGACATTTATTGTTGCAAAACAGGCGAGACTGCTGAGCAAGCAATGAATAAATTTGAAGGTCAAAACTATGGATTCCTTAAAAAAGAAGTTGCTGAAGCAACTGTTGAAGAACTTCGCCCTGTTCAAGAAAAATTTTATCAACTGATTAAAGATAAAAAGTATTTAGATGAAATAATAAAAACCAATAGTGAAAAAGCCTCTTATATAGCTGAAAAAACTTTGCGTAAAGTTAAGAAAAAAGTCGGATTTATCATTTAGATAGGAGTCAATATGTCAGAATTAATAAAAACTAAAGGTATTGTACTCCATGAAATGTCTATTAAAGATCATGACAAAAGAATTATTCTGTTTTCTAAAGAATTTGGTAAAATGATTATCTTTGCAAATGGTGCAAAACGTGCAAAAAGTCCATTATTAGCAGGGACACAACCATTTGTTTTTGGTGAGTTTTCAGTTGTTGAAAACCGTAATAGTTATACTTTGAGACAGGTTATTATTGATGAATCATTTTATGAACTTAGAAATGATATGTTTACACTAGCTTATAGCTTGTACCTACTTGAAGTTGTAAATAACGTAATCCAGGAGATGGATCCTAATGATGAATTATTAAGACTACTATATATATCATTGATGACTTTAAAAAACGGAATACACTCAGGAAATATTGTCAAGACAGTATTTCAATTTAGATGTATGAATATGTTAGGATTTGCACCTGACCTAAGTGGTTGTATGGAATGTGGAAATATAGACGGAGTGTTTACATTACATAGTAGAGGTGGCCTTGTATGTGATTCTTGTTTTAATTTCAAAGATAAGCCAATGAGCAATGAAGCGATTCACGTATTAAGATATATACAGCAAGCACCACTAAAAAAACTATTTCACTTCAAAATAAATGATGAATTACTTAGTGAAATAGAATGTAAAGTTCAAACATACTTTAGTTATTTTGTAACAGGTAAATTCAAATCATTAGATATTTTAACTACATTTTAATTCAATTAAAATGGAATCATAAAGAGTTTTATGATAAACTATAGTTAAGTTATCAAAATTGGTCAAATATACAATACAAATATTTTAGAGGAGGAATTAAAATGGCAGGGTTTTTTAATAATCTTAAAAAGGAAATAGGTAAAGGAACTAAAGTTCTTAGTGCAAAATCATCATCAGCAATTGAAATCAATAAAGTGAAATCTGAAGTAAATGCACTTAAAAAAAACAAGATAGAAATTTTCACAGCTATGGGTAAGAAAGTTTATGAAGGCGGAGTGGAATTTGTTGTTGCAGAAGTAAGTGAAGAATTAGAATCACTTAAAAATATTGATATCACAATGGGTGAAAAAGAAGTCGAATTAGAAAGAATTAAAACGGAAACAGAAGCTAAATTAAATGAAATAAATACAGAGGTAGAACCTGTTAAAGAAGAAGAAGTTGCTGCTGCGGTTGAAGTTGAAATCGTAGTTGAAGATGCAGTAAAAACTGAAGTTGAAGATGTAACGAAAGAAAGTTAATGAATAAATATTATGTTGTAAGATTAAGAGCTGTTGTTTGGATGATAATCCTGATAACAACTCTTAACTCTTGTTCAAATAAAAGTGAGATAGAACAACTAAATAAAGATATAGATGAATATAATATTGAAGAAAGTTTTGATTCATTATTATTAGAAACAAAAAATCTTGCAAAAGCAGTGAATATGGAACAGGAATTTTTTGCTACAGGCAACAGGGAATCTGATTATGAAGACTTTGCAGCTGAATTAGAAAAACCTATTGATGAAATAGAAACAGACTTTAGTACAATACACAATCAAATTTCGGCGCAAATAGATTCTCTTAGTATATTATATCAGGAAAATAAAAGTAGTAAGAGAGTAGAAGAATTAATTCGTTTTCAAAATGAAATTGTATCCCTATTTACAGAATTATTAGATTATCATTATATGATTCTTGAAACAGATTTAATCTTTACATTATTTGAGAAAAAAGTAATAGAGATGATTGATTATATGTCTGATGGAAAAACAACAACGATTGAATATAATGAAGGTTTAGAACTTCTCATGGTAGAATATGAGGAACTTCTTAATATAAATAGTTTGATTGTAGAAAATAAAGAATATCTAGGAAATAATGAAGATATAGAAACTGTATTATCTTCATTATCTTATGCTAAATCAGATATTAAAGATTTGCGTACAGTTACTGAAGTTGACGTAGTTATGAACCAAATAGTTTATGATATGTTCGGATATGTAGAACAAGCTGTTACAGTAATGTATAATTATGTGAAAATATCTAGAAATACTATTGATGAAGGTGCTTTGTTATATTTTGAAACAAAAGTTTCCACTCTTAGGTAAACAACTAGACAACTCAATATGAAAGGAAAATTACAATGGAAAAAACAATGGAAAAAATTGTAGCATTAGCAAAAGCCAGAGGATTTGTATATCCTGGATCAGAAATATATGGCGGCCTAGCAAATACATGGGATTATGGCCCTCTTGGAGTAGAGCTTAAAAATAATGTTAAAAAAGCATGGTGGCAAAAATTTATTAAAGAAAGTCCTTATAATGTAGGAGTTGATTGTGCTCTTTTAATGAATCCTCAAGTGTGGGTAGCATCAGGTCATGTTGGAGGATTTAATGATCCTTTAATGGACTGTAAATCATGTAACGAACGTTTTAGAGCTGACCAACTTATTGAAGATTATATGAAAGAAAACAATATTGAAGTAGCAGATGCAATTGATTCATGGACAAATGAGCAAATGAAAGCTTATATTGACGAAAAAGGAATAAATTGCCCAACTTGTGACGCTCATGATTTTACTGAAATTCGTCAGTTTAATTTAATGTTTAAAACATTTCAAGGTGTAACTGAAGATACTAAAAACACGATTTTCCTACGTCCTGAAACAGCTCAAGGTATTTTCGTTAACTTTAAAAATGTACAAAGAACATCACGTAAAAAAATTCCATTTGGTATTGGTCAAGTTGGTAAATCTTTCCGTAACGAAATCACACCAGGTAACTTTACATTTAGAACAAGAGAATTTGAGCAAATGGAACTTGAATTTTTCTGTGAACCAGGAACAGATCTTGAATGGTTTACTTATTGGAAAGATTACTGTGTAAACTGGCTAAAAACATTAGGAATTAATGAAGAGGCTATGCGAGTTCGTGATCACAATACTGAAGAATTATCACATTATTCGAATGCAACAAGTGATATTGAATACTTATTTCCATTTGGTTGGGGAGAGTTGTGGGGTATTGCTGATAGAACTGACTTTGATCTTAAAGCGCATCAAGAGCACAGTGGTCAAGATATGACATATTTTGATGAACAAGCTAAGAAAAAATACGTTCCGTATTGTATAGAGCCAAGTTTAGGTGCTGACCGTGTAACGCTAGCATTTTTATGTGAAGCATATGATGAAGAAGAATTAGAAGGAGGAGATGTGCGTACAGTACTTAGATTTCACCCTGCACTTGCTCCAATCTCAATGGCTATATTACCTTTATCTAAAAAACTTAATGAGCAAGCGACAAAATTATATACAACACTTAGTAAAATATATAATATTGAGTATGATGATAGGGGTTCTATCGGAAAAAGATATCGTCGACAAGATGAAATAGGAACGCCGTATTGTATTACATATGACTTTGATACACTAGAAGATGATGCAGTAACAATTAGAGATCGTGATACAATGAAACAGGAACGTATAAAAATATCAGAATTAAAAGTGTATTTAGAAGAAAAATTCACGTTTTAGTTGATTAATAATTATTCACATTTTAGTACAATCAAATTAGTGATATATAGTCAATTAGTCCAAAAAGTACAAGATACGCTATGTTTACTAAAAAAAGACTTTTATTCAAAAGCTTTTATGATATAATAATAGTCGAGCTTATTATAATCAGACATTTTCTATAATTTGACATAATGAAAATGTCCAACAATATATTATTTTTATAGGAGGAAATATTAATGAACACAAAATTTGTTTATATGTTTGAAGAAGGCGACAAAAGTATGAAAAACCTTCTTGGAGGAAAAGGTGCTAACCTTGCAGAAATGACAACGTTAGGACTTCCGATTCCACAAGGTTTTACAATTTCAACAGAAGCATGCACTAAGTACTATGAAGACAATGAGAAAATCAATGACGGTATTAGAGCTGAAGTTGAAACTTCACTTGCAGCACTTGAAAAATTAACTGGTAAGAAATTTGGCGATAATGAAATGCCACTTCTAGTATCAGTTCGCTCAGGTGGTAGAGCTTCTATGCCAGGCATGATGGACACAGTTTTAAACTTAGGTTTAACTGATGTATCTGTTGAAGGTTTTGCTAAGAAAACTGGTAACCCAAGATTTGCATATGATTCATACAGAAGATTCATCCAAATGTTCTCAGACGTTGTTAAAGGTTTACCTAAACAACAATTTGAAAGAGTATTAGACGAAATCAAAGAAAAGAAGAATTTTGAGTCAGACCTTGATTTAACGGCAGAAGATCTTAAAGAAGTAATTGAAGCTTACAAAAATTTCTATAAAGAGCATTTAGGAGAAGAATTTCCACAAGACCCTAGAACTCAACTTATGGATTCAGTTGAAGCAGTATTTGGTTCATGGAACAATGAAAGAGCTATTATCTATCGTCGTATGAACGATATTCCAGGCTCATGGGGAACAGCAGTAAATGTTCAAGCCATGGTATTTGGTAATATGGGAGATACATCAGGTACTGGTGTTGCATTTACAAGAAATCCATCTACAGGTGAAGCTGGAATCTATGGTGAGTACTTACTAAACGCACAAGGTGAAGACGTTGTTGCAGGTATTCGTACTCCAGAACCTATTTCTAGACTTGAAGATGATATGCCAGTAGTTTATAAAGAATTTATGGATATCGCAAATAAATTAGAATTACATTATAAAGATATGCAAGACATGGAGTTTACTATTGAAGACAAGAAATTATACTTCTTACAAACTCGTAATGGAAAAAGAACTGCTCAAGCAGCTCTTAAAATCGCAGTTGATCTTGTTGATGAAGGACTTTGCACTAAAGAAGAAGTTATTCTTAAAGTTGAGCCTAAGCAATTAGATCAATTACTTCACCCAGTATTTGACGTAGACGCTCTTGCGGCTGCTGATATTGCGGGTTCAGCTCTTCCAGCATCTCCAGGTGCTGCTGCAGGTCAAGTATACTTCGCTTCAGAAGATGCTGTTGCTGCTAACGAAAGAGGCGAAAGAGTAATTCTTGTACGTCTAGAAACTTCACCAGAAGACATTGAAGGTATGGATGCAGCAAAAGGCATTCTTACAGTTCGTGGTGGTATGACATCTCACGCGGCAGTTGTTGCTCGTGGTATGGGTACTTGTTGTATATCTGGTTGTGGAGATATCAAAATTGATGAAAAAGCAAAAGTATTTACTATTGCTGGAAAAACTATTAAAGAAGGTGAATTTATTTCACTTGATGGTTCAGAAGGTAATATTTATTTAGAAGATGTGAAAACTATTGATCCAGAAATCAGTGGAGACTTCGCTCGTTTCATGGCATGGGCTGATGAAGTAAGAACTCTTAAAGTTCGTACTAATGCTGATAATCCAAAAGATTTAGCTAACGCACTTGAATTTGGAGCTGAAGGTGTTGGTCTTTGTAGAACAGAGCACATGTTCTTTGAAGAAGAGAGAATTTCAGCTATTCGTCAAATGATCGTTTCTAAAACTGTTGAAGATCGTAAAGAAGCATTAGCTAAATTGTTACCATATCAAAAAGGTGACTTTACTGCAATGTATGAAGCACTTAAAGAGCTTCCAATGACAGTTCGTCTTCTTGACCCACCACTACATGAATTCTTACCTCATGATGATGCTGATATTAAAGATTTAGCAGTTGAAATGGGATTAACATTTGAAGAGCTTAAAGAAACTGTTGAAAGCTTACATGAGTTTAATCCAATGCTTGGACATAGAGGTTGTCGTCTTGCTGTAACTTATCCAGAAATTGCTGAAATGCAAGCAAAAGCTATTATTGAAGCTGCTATTGAAGTTAAACAAGCTAAAGGTTATGATATCGTTCCTGAAATCATGATTCCACTTGTAGGTGAAGTTAATGAGCTTACATATGTTAAAGCAGTTGTTGTTAAAACTGTTGAAGCTGCAATTAAAGCTGCTGGCATAGAAATGAAATATATGGTTGGAACAATGATTGAAATTCCTCGTGCTGCATTAATGGCAGATGTTATTGCTAAAGAAGCTGAATTCTTCTCATTTGGTACTAATGACTTGACTCAAATGACATTCGGTTATTCACGTGATGATGCTGGTGCATTCTTAGATGACTATTACAAGAAGGCTATTTTAGAATCAGACCCATTTGCACGGTTAGATCAATCAGGTGTTGGTCAGTTAGTAGAAATGGCTTGTGCTAAAGGAAAGCAAACTCGCCCAGACATCAAGCTTGGTATCTGTGGAGAGCATGGCGGAGATCCATCATCAATTGATTTCTGTCACAGAATAGGACTTGATTATGTTTCATGTTCACCTTTCCGTGTACCAATCGCTCGTTTAGCGGCTGCACACGCTGCATTACTTAATAAATAATTTGTAAAATTTATATAGAGAAAAGTACCTTAGAAGGTAGAGACTAAATAAAAAGTCTCTACCTTTTTTATATTGAAAATGGGCAAAAGATGATATTTATTACATAAATTTTATTGTAAAGAATAAAAAGGGTTCGTTGACATGATTCGCTATAAAATATATAATTAAATAGAGAAACTTAGTTTTGACACCTTAACCAAAGAAGAATTTAATTGTGTTTAATAGCATCTGAAAGGACTTGTTATGAAAAATATAAAAGGAAATAAAGTGATATTAGTATATACAATAATTGGTGTGATATTTGGTTTGTGTTTTCCATTAGGAGCTTATGTTGTTGTTGGTTTTTTAGAAAAAATACCGTTTATGCTAATAGGGAAACTTCATGAAGCTAATCAACTATTATATATGATTGATAGTGCACCTATTTTTCTGGGTTTATTCGCTATGATGGGTGGATTTAATCAATATAAGGCCTATAGAAATAATATAAAGCTTACAGAGACTTTGTCAACAATTAAAGAAGAGCAAAGCGAAAAGGCAAATATGCTTATTGAATTAGAAAACGAATCAAATGTTGTAAATGATTTAATGGAAGGTATAAAAATAACTAATTTTACTTTGAATGAAAATGAACCAATATTAAATTTAACTATGGATAAGATAAATGAACAAGAAATGTCCCTTAAAAAAAGAGTTGATGAAATTTCATCATCATTATCAATAATTCAAGAAATATTAAAAGTTCTTGTTGAACAATCAAAAACAGACCTTGAAAAAGTTTCTATTATGAAAGAATCATCAACAGAAGCTGTAAAATACATTGAAAGATACGAGAAACTAAATATTAAAAGCAGTTTAGAGCTTAATGAAAGTAAAAATGTATTAGAAAGCCTCGTTAAAGATGCTAACGAGGCAAGAAATATTATAGGAATAATTGATAATATTTCAGGGCAAATAGATTTATTATCCTTAAATGCAAGTATTGAGTCTGCAAGGGCAGGAGATGCAGGGAAAGGTTTTGCGGTTGTTGCAGATGAAATCAAAAAACTGTCAAGTAAAACCCAAGATGCAACTGATAAAATTGGAGATATGATTAATAGTTTGATTGGAAATATCGAAGATATATATTCTAAAATGGATATATTAGTAAGTAGTAGTGACAAAATAATTGAGCAAAATGATAGTACAAAATCAGTTCTAGAAAATATTGATTCTAAATCAAAAGAAGTATTAGAAAGTTATAAAACTAGTAAAAACTATATTGAATCACTAGAAGATAATGTAACAATTATAGATAATCAAATTATTAGTGTTAATATAGTATCAAATAAATTAACAGATAAAGTATATAAGGGGAAGGAAGCACTTGTTAAAAATAGTGAACAACTAAAAAACTTAAATTTGTTGGTAAAAGATAAAAAGTAGTAATATTAATCGGTACTAAATAGTGTTGTTGATAAATATCTTTCCCCTGTATCTGGTAAAAAGACAATAATATTCTTATTATGATTTTCAGTTTTTTGTGCAACTAAAGTAGCTGCATATATTGCAGCACCTGAAGATATACCAATTAATAGTCCTTCGGTTTTTGCGATTAGTCTACTAGTAGTAAATGCATCGTCATTACTTACTTTAATAATTTCATCATATATTTCTGTATTTAATGTTTCAGGAATAAATCCTGCACCAATGCCTTGGATTTTATGAGGACCTGGTTTTTCACCAGACAGCACTGCACTATCAGTTGGTTCTACAGCAATAACTTGGATGTTTGGATTTTGTTCTTTTAGATAGGCTCCCACTCCGGATATAGTACCACCTGTACCAACACCAGATACAAAAACATCAATATGTCCATCAGTAGCTTTAAAGATTTCAGGTCCGGTTGTCTTATAATGAATTTCAGGGTTTGATGGGTTTTTAAACTGATCAGGTATAAAACTATTTGGAATTTCATTAGCTAATTCCTGGGCTTTTTTTATGGCTGCTTTCATGCCACCACTAGCAGGTGTAAGTATTAATTTGGCACCTAATGCCTTAAGCAAGAGTCTTCTTTCAATACTCATTGATTCAGGCATAGTTAGAATAACTTTGTATCCCTTTGCCGCTCCAACGTAAGCAAGGCCTATACCAGTATTTCCACTAGTAGATTCAATGATTACTGAATTTGGATTTAATAATCCTTTTGCTTCAGCATCTTCAATCATAGCTTTAGCTATTCTGTCTTTTACAGAACCACCTGGATTAAAATATTCAAGCTTTGCAATGATATTTGCATTGATTTTCTGAGTGTTAATATATCTGGTCAATTTTAAAAGGGGGGTATTTCCTACTAATTCAGGTAAACTGTTAACAACTGACATGATTTCTCCTCCTATAGAGTATGTGCATATAAAGTAGATGTATATGGAGTAAATATATATAATTATTATATATATATTTTAAGTCATAATTTCGGTAATGTCAAAACAGTATAATAATACAAATCTGCTATACAAAATAGACAAAATACATCTTAGTATCAAGGGGAGAAAGGTATATAATT
>JAOZKH010000212.1:0-825 GCA_029935405.1 Vallitaleaceae bacterium
TGTTTGTTTATATCAGCCATTTATGGAATTGTGGGCGGGAAAAGTTAATCTATTCTCACTTTCTAAAGTATTCTATTTTACCTTATATTTTTACGTTTTTACAGGAAGAAAAATAGTACTTTTATATAGAGATGCAGCTGGAATTTGGGAATTTGATAAATGGAAACCTATCGTTGGAGGGTTGTTTAACTTGACTATTAATATAATACTAGTAAATTTAATTGGTGTTGAAGGAGTTATCATATCAACAATCCTATCATATTTAATTATTGAGCAACCTTGGGAAACAAGAACACTATTCAAATTGTACTTTAAAAAAAATCTACTTTGTTTTTATAAAAGATGGATTTTTCAATTTATAACTGCTGGGATTATTGTTGCCATATCCTATGGTTTCTGCAGTTTTATAAACTTAAACACAAATTTAATTTTGACCATTATTATACGTGGTTCTATTTCATTATTTCTTCCAATAATTTTATTGCATTTAATATATTATCAGAATAATGAATACGTGTATATGAAAAGCGTTGCAGTGAAAGGCGTTATGAAATTAGGAAAAAGAGGAGATAAATATATATGAAAAAAGAGATAAATCAAAGCCTTAATGCAGCTAAAGGTATTGCTTGTTTCATGGTAGTTATGCTTCATTGTCCATTTCCTGGAGTGCTTGGTAAGATTATTTTTGGATATGCTAGGATGGCTGTTCCTCTCTTTTTCATGATATCAGGATATTACTCATATTATGAAAAATATGAAGTGTCAAGAATTAAAATATTGCAAAAGGAAAAGCATATTCTTATATTATTTTGTGCAACAGAAATA
>JAOZKH010000212.1:835-3290 GCA_029935405.1 Vallitaleaceae bacterium
ATACTTTATATGGCATTGTATTGATAGATTATTTTATTATGGGATAGAGGGATTAACTAACTGGATACAAAACCTATTTTCCTTTGAAAAAATATTTAATCTTTTGCTATTTCAAACTGCAATTATTGGAGATGTATCTTGGTTTTTAGTTGCATTGATTCTATGCTATATTGTGACGAGATTAATAGGTAAATATAATTTATATAAGATATTACCAATATTTTCAGTGATATCACTAATATTGAATCTTTTGATCGGAGAATTAGTACCATTTTTTGATATTGAAGTGAAATGGTATTGGACTTCAAATTTTTGGCTTATGGGTTTTCCTTTTTTTTCAATTGGACTCTACTTAAAATGGATAAAAGAAAATAAATATAATACGTTGCTAAAATTTAATATGAAATTTTTGACATTTATATTTTTCCTCGGTAGTATTTCCATTATCTTGGAAAGAATTTTTACTTCTGCAAGTCAACTATTTTTCGGAAATATTCTGATGGTAATGGCTATATTTTTATTTTGTTTAATAAATCCAGTTTTTGGTAATAAAGTAAAAGTACTTTGTATTTTGGGGGGGAGTTATTCTTTTGGTGTTTATATACTTCATCCAATTGTAAGAGACTTATATGATATGGTATTCATATCATATTTTGTTACTGATTGGTTAAAACCTATTGTAGTGTTTATGGTCTCTATTTTTATTTATGCTAACTTTTTAAGTTTTAAAAAGTTAGTTTATTCTCGAATTAAAACTGTTGTGTAGAAACTGAGTCATACGACTCAGTAAGGGGCAATGTGGTCAACTTAAGCAATAAATAAATATTTTCGAATTTCAAAAATATGATTTATAATTTCTTTATAGTATAGCTATTAAAAAATGGTTCACCTAATAAGACCTATAAAATAAGCCATTAAAGTAAATGAGCTATATCCAATTATGATTAAATAGCTACTTTTTTGTTACGATAATGTTTACGTTTTGGTTGGTTTCTAGATTCCTTTCGCTCATATTTTCGATTTGGTAGGATCTGTGATCGATTTCCATATGCATCTTCAAACAAATCATTCATGGTATAAACAGATAATTGTCCACATAGTAGTTTTGGTATCATTTTCTTTAAACGACCGATAATAAAAGCTCTATTTGATTGATATTTACTTTTGTTTGAATCCTTTTTTGATTTATTAATCCTTAAATCAGCATCACATTTTACAATAGCACTTAGATTCGAAAACAAAAGGCTGATAAAAAATTCTTGGCGAATAGAAATACCGGTGTAACCGCTAAATTCTTCGAGTAGTAATTGATTCTTTATTTCATAATATTTAGATTCAACTGGCCATCGCTTAAAATAAAGATTTTTAAACATATCAGGTGTTATATTTTCATCCATAATATTTGTTGTCAGATATTCGATTTCACCAGTATCTAATACGACGGAAACAACTCTAATAGGTATAGTTTTTTGACCTTTTTTGGATAAGCCAACTAAAGGGGTTATAACATCATTGCTTGTTTGACGTGTAGCAAATTTAATGCCTCTATTCATTCGCATTAAACAGTAGTAGCCTTGAGCAACAAAATATCGATATACTTCTTGCGAGTAATAACCTCTATCAAAAATCACTACTGAGTTTTTATGAAGATTCATAGCTTCAAGTGCTCCTAAATGAGAGAGGGCAGCCTTTCGCTCAGAATAGTTTCCGTTATGAATAGAAGCATGAACAATGATATCTTCTAGAACATCATAAATAGTAGATCCAAGAGACAAAGACCAGTGTTTATCTGGATTCATTGAATTATGATAGTCTCCAAACTCAATTAAATTCTTTTTAGTATCAGGGATTTGAATTCTAGTCCCATCAATAGCGAAAACGTGAAATCCATTCCAAGTTTTTCTTGAAGGAATCGAATCATAATAAGTTTTAGATGAGAAAAGAAATAGTTTTTCAAAAAGAGAAGCAAGTATTCCTTGTCTTGCTTTAGATACAGCTTGTTTTGAAACTTTAGGAAATGAAAGAACAGGAAGTTCATCTCTAATAGCAGCAATATTTTGGAAAAGCGAAGCTTTAGAAGTGAAGATTAAGTAAAGAACGATTTGGTACATAGAAAGTTTTCGTGTTCGAACAAAATGGTTTTTAACACGATGAGAAGTCATGAAACTTTCAGTTTCAAGTAGTTCATATATACCTGAGATAATAGAGTTACAAATAGTCAAATGATTCATATAATACCTCCGAAAAAAGTTTATTTTTCAGATCATGTCAAATTTTTTCGACTATTTGTCAAGTGGCAATACCACTAAAATATTATGGGGTTTTTTGGTTATATTTCTTAAGTTGACCACATTGTCAGGAAGGTGTCGGACGCTGTGGTGTGTTAAAGTGATAGAGTTGATATTGAAACGATATTAAAATAGACGCATTACGGTGATTGTCACCAAATAAAAAA
>JAOZKH010000213.1 GCA_029935405.1 Vallitaleaceae bacterium
CTTTTGATAGTAGCTAACGTCCCTGGGCAAACTTCAACTTTGATCAAGTATACCCCTAATATATTCTTTAACTTCTTCTGGCAATTCCTGATCTAATGCCCTTTCAAGCAGTTCTCTGTGATACATACCTTCAGACCTAAAATAATTCTCTATCATTCTAACTTTTTCTTCTCGTCCTCTCATCAGCTTGTATGCTATAAGCCAGTCTTCCAAACTTGTGAAAGGAATAATCACACCTTGCTTCTGTCGTATTAAAACAATAGACTGATCATCTAACAAGAATTCATAAATACCATCAGAATGCTCAATTCGAAAAGTCGACATCACATCAATGCTCACTCCTCTGTAAGAATATACATAGAAATACTTCGTTCTATACTCCGTCTTAAGTGGTATAGACTTTCTGTCAGCTATAGAATCAAGTATTTCGATTGTCTTCTTCACATCATTCTCAGCAACAATGATATCCAAATCATGAACTTCTTCAACGATACCATATTCCCTTAATAAACATAAACCACCTATTCCCCATAGAATATTCTCGCTATTCAAATGTTCTGCCAAACTAATAATTATATCATCCAACTACAGGCACCTCTCTTTTCTATCCGAAAGCTAATATATCATCTAACGTTGCGTAGCCTCGATGCGAAGCAGTTAAAGGCTCTTCTCATAAACCTGAAAAAAGTATTTGCGTAGGTGAAGTTTCTGAGAACTCGTATATTTACGACATTCGTAAATATGAGTTATTTATTTTTCAATATCATTTTATTATATAGTAAGGAAAAGGTAAAAGATCTTTGCCGATACTCACGAAATTGTAAAAAACAAATAAATGAATTACTTGTATTCACTTCATAGTTTTTGTAATAGAAATAGTCGGGTTGTTTTTGGAAAAGTCAGGGGCAAGCTACCTTGAAGTTAAACTTTGCAATCTGCAAAGTGCTTCAAGTCCCTTGCTTTGCAAGAATATTGAAAATGTAATGAATCAGTCTCAAAAAACAGCGACACATGTGGAATCGGTTTTGAACATGATGAGAAAAAACTTATAAATAGTAACAGTGGCTAAAGTATTGCAGGAAAGGTATTAATTATTTATTGAGATAATTAATGCCTTTATTAATGTAAAGAAAAATTAAATGCCTAATTGAAGTATAATATGAAGCTATTATAAAGGAAATATCAACGTTTCGTTGCTGTGAAAAGACTAAAAATTATTGTATAATAAATCTAGAAAAGGAGATGAAGTGATGGCTTTTGGAGATAGAGTCAGGTCAAATCGAATCAAGAATAATATGAACCATGTTATCGACAAAATGAAAATCACAGAATCAAAGGAGGAATATCAATGAATTATTTATGGGGAAGCTTAATGGCATTAATAGGTTTATTTACATTCATTTCTACTAGTTGTCGGTATTGTTCTAATGGGTTTAAGTTCTTTCTTCTTTTTTGGAATATGGGGCTAAGTCTTGGTGAGTTGACAAATCAGTATCAGAGTGCCTGTCACCAAATGTTTGTCACCAAATGCTTGCTAGGTTAAATTACGGATTGTCTGAAATATCGTTATTATGATATAATATGTATATATTAATATAGGAGGTACAACTATGCCAATTATTAGACCAAGTTCAGATTTAAGGAATAAGTATGGTGAGATTTCGGAGTTTTGTCACGAGTATAACGAGCCGGTATATATCACAAAGAATGGTAAGGGAGACCTTGCAGTTATGAGCATTGAAGCTTATGAGCTAATTGTAGGGAAGTTTGAACTGAGGAAGTTATTGATGGAGTCTGAAGCTGATATCAAAGCTGGACGTGTATCTGATTTGGACGATTCTTTTGACAGAATCAAAGAGAGTTATTGATATGGAGACATATCAGGTTATACAGACTCAAATAGCAGAAAATGACATCATTGAGATAGCTAGATATATTACTAAGGAGCTATATGATCGAGATGCAGCAAATAGACTTGTAGATGAATTTTACGCAGCGATGAGGTCACTTAAAGAGATGCCGCAAAGGCATGAAGAGATTAAAGATGAGAATTACATTATACTAGAAGGAACCAGGCGTTTTGGCGTAAGGAATTACGATATATACTATTCATGTGATGAAGTGCAGAGAGTAGTTTACATTAGACGAGTTTTATATTCTAAGAGAGAATGGCAGAGGCTGATCTAGCCCTGTCGATAAGTGACAGGCACCTTAAGGCGATAAAGGAGAGAAAATGAATAAATTAAATGTAAAAAACAGTGAACTAGTCATCCCAGAAATTGCTCTTGGATGTATGCGAATTGCAGATATGGAAGTTAATGATGTGGAAACATTGATTAAAACATCACTTGATGAAGGTATTAATTTTTTTGATCATGCTGATATTTATGGTGGTGGTAAATCAGAGGAAATATTTGCTAAGGCTGTTAGTCAAGGTAATATCTCAAGAGATAAACTTCTCATTCAATCAAAATGTGGTATTAGACCAGGATTTTTTGATTTTTCAAAAGATCACATATTAGAATCTGTTGATGGTATATTATCAAGACTTAATATGGATTATTTAGATGCTTTATTATTACATCGTCCAGACACATTAGTGGAACCTGAAGAAGTTGCAGAAGCTTTTGATATTCTTCACTCATCTGGCAAGGTACTTAACTTTGGCGTTAGTAATCAAAATCCAATGCAAATAGACCTTCTCAAAAAATATGTTAAGCAATCACTATTATTTAATCAATTACAACTTAGCATTATGAGAACGGGTATGATTGATGCTGGAATTAATGTAAATATGAAGGTAGAAAACTCAGTTGATCATGATGGAAGTATACTTGACTATTCAAGACTTAATGATATGACAATTCAAGCTTGGTCACCATTTCAATATGGATTTTTTGAAGGAATATTCCTAAATAATGATAAATTCCCTGAGCTTAATCAAGTTATTGATAGATTAGCAAATGAATATAACGTGACAAATTCAGCTATTGCTGTAGCTTGGATATTAAGACATCCAGCAAAAATTCAAACAATAATTGGTACAACAAAACCATCTAGAGTGAGTGACATGAGTAAAGCTTCACAAGTTAATCTTTCTAGAAAAGAATGGTATGAAATTTATAGAGCTGCAGGAAATAAGTTGCCCTAGCATATAAAAATATTCAAGATGATGCTGTTGGGTGAAAAGAATCCGCTACATGGTAGAACTACAGGTATCTATAAAATGAAGCCACATTAAGTTTTTATTGAAGCAGGAGTTAAGAGAAACTCAGGTGTAT
>JAOZKH010000066.1:0-1848 GCA_029935405.1 Vallitaleaceae bacterium
AGAAGATGTAGATGTTGTAGAAAATGTAATATTACGTAAAATTGCATTTCCTATACTTTGGTCTATACCTTCGTTATCCATTGAAATATTTGTATAACTATTCCAAACCGATACCTCACCATGTTGAACAGTTGCATCATCACGAATATTGCAATTGTCCATAATCTTAATTCCTTGCACTACATCTAGTTGATACCAACCAGTTGCTGGAATTGTCATAACCATTGTTTCATAAGGAACAACATATTTTATAAAATTTATAAGCCTTGTGCCTACAGGTGTGACATATATAGGCGAAGATTGTCTAACGCCATTTTGACGTAAATAAACACGATTATCAATATGTATCCACTCATAGTAAGCAGTATTGTCTCCCGACGTTCTACCATTTATCGTAACCTGCGTACCAGCCGCTGCCCAAAACTCTTCACTTAGAATGCTAGCTCCGTGAATAATATTACCTTCATAATACCGACTGCCATGCCCAAAATCCATTATAAGAAACATATTCGTATCTTCATTACAACCACCATTCACCCACTCCGGCAGCCCACCATTATCTCCTGGTAGATTGTTTTGTGTATTAGTTGACGTCCAGCCAGTTGGTGCACCATCTATAAATGTCTTAACAAAATTAATTCTTAGATTTCTACCATTTAATCCATTATATGTTGAATCGACTGTTCCAATATGTGTACCGTTGTAATAAACATTATTTCCACTACGTGAAATACCACTTGATGACTTAATACCAAGTACATCACCGTTTTGAAAGTTATTTGCTCTTATCTCCATATAATTGGCTGCAATTGGTCCATTTAGGCTTATATTGCTATCAAGTATAATAGGCGATGAACCAAATAAATAAGTACTTGACCCTCCTGCATTAGATACACTTGTTGCACTTACTTCTATCGTCATTCCTGTAAACATACTGATTATAAGACTTATTATTAGGAATGACGCTTCTATACGTTTAAATAATTGTTTTTTCATTTTATTCTCCTCTTAAATTCTATTTATCAATCATCCCTGATTGTCTTAATAATCTTGTTATTATAGTTGCAACTTCTCCTCGTGAAATATATTCTCTCGGCGTTAATTTATTATTTGAATCTCCTATTACAATACCTGCTTTTATACATATAGCAACTGAGTCTTTTGCATAGGATGATAGCATTTCACTATCTATATAATTCGAAAGAATATTATCAAGTTCTTTCTCACTATACGCTACAGATAGTCCTACCATTTCCATTGTATTATTAATAATTACCATTGCTTGTTCTCTTGTAATATAATCCTTAGGACCATAGTTTCCATCACCATATCCCTCTATTAGTTCATACGTCGTTGCTGTATTAACATACTTGTTATACCATGTGTCTTCCAACACATCCTTATAAATGCTTTCTCCATATTCTAGTATAAGTCCAAGTCCTCTAACCATTATGGCTGCAAACTCTCCGCGAGTCATATTCCTCTCAGGTTCATATATATCTTTACTTACACCCTTTATTACAAGTCTTGAATACATATTATTAATATATTCTTTACCCCAATAATTTTCTACATCATCCATTTCTACAGGATTCCAAATAAGACCAAAAACACCACCAACTAATGCATTTAGTTTTGCAAAGTACATACCTTCCATTATTACTACTTCTGTAGGAATATGCATAATTGTTCCATCTTCATTTAATCTTATCCCTGTTGTTATTTTCTGTCCTTCTATAATTGGAATAAATATTTCCTTATATTTCTTTTCATCAAATACAACTATTATCGGTGTACCTACTAATTCATAACCTTCTTCTTCCACTTTCTTTTTAAATACTACTATAT
>JAOZKH010000066.1:1948-12899 GCA_029935405.1 Vallitaleaceae bacterium
ATTCATAACCTTCTTCTTCCACTTTCTTTTTAAATACTACTATATCACCGTTTCCACCTGTATTAGAAGCTTTTGGTTTTTCCATAAGTTGAAAGTCACTAAAATGACTAATTATAAATTCTAATCCATATGGAATACCATTACGATATATCACTGTTCCTGTTTTTGTTTCAGTTGTATTATCACTATGATTAATATATACATATAAGTCATTATAATTAGTTATTTCTGCATCTCCAAAAGGTATTGTTATATAGGTATCAACACCTTTATAGTTAGTTTCTATTGTACAAGGAACTCCAACTGCTATTGCATTTGAGCCTAAGCTTATGATCGCTGCATTAGATAATTCACTTCTGTTGTCTACATCATTAATAGGAAGAACTCTAAAGTACAAATCATTACCTGTTTCTTTCACTTTGCGTAATTGTTCTTCTTTAATAACGATATAAGCAGTTGGTGTTTCAATTCTTAATAACATATTTCTTTCTGACATATATTGCACTGACATTGCAGGTATTTCAATAGCTTGTTCATCTGCTAAATTCGTGGCATCTTTAACAAACAATACCGACATTGTTCTATCCACTTCAGTTCCCATCGGATTAATTAATTCTGTTTGAGCTTGAACCTCCGTAGGGTCAATAATAACTGTATCTATTTTTACTTCATCTTCTTTCCCTTCATTTACAATAGTTCTATATACCTTTAAGTTATCATTTCCACTCTCTTCTCCTGCTTTTAATTGAATATCAAACAGTTCTTCTCGAATTGTATCCTTTTTAGCTGCTTCTGATTTAACAATTAACAAATACGTCTTCGTAGTAACACTTGAACCTAATGTAATTGTAGCAGTTAAAATGATATTCCTATCTTCAGTTTCTAATCTTTTAACTTCTGCTTTTTTACTATTGGAATCAGCTACTGTTTGCGTTAAATCAATTACTGAAGAATCACTAGATTCCCAAGTTATTTTTGTGTTATAAACAAATGATGTCACACGCCAAAAATCAGCTGTTATCGCTTCCCATATATCATTTTCATTCTCAAACTTGAATGCCTTATCCGTCGTCAGTTTTTTAGCTGCATCTTCTACAGCCTCTTTCTCAGTCATTTTCTTTATTAAAACATCAAAAGTCTTAGTTTTGGTTTCTCCTGTCATTGGTTGCGTTAATGTAGCAATAATAATTACACGACGATCTTTGTCACCAACAATTGGTCTTGTTACCCTTCCCGTATGACTAACATAATCTAAATTCATTGATTCCCATGTTACTGTTGTCCCTGTAACACCAATTCTTGGAAAGTACATAGTCGCTGTGACATTTTCTTCATTATCTCCTTCACTATATACAATATCTATTTCATCTAAATCAGCAGCTAATTCCCTACTGTCGCTTCCTTTTATTAAAACATCAAAGTTTGCAACACGATTAATCCAAAAATCAATACTTTCTGAATATTGTTTAATATTAGCTGTCATTTGAATTGGTACATCTTCTTCTTGTCTAGTAACAACTCCTTTAGTTGAAACAACTAAAGGATCACTACTCTTCCACTCTATCGTACTTCCATTTGCTCCACTTTCTTTTAAAACAATATTTGTGGTTACTCTATCACTGTTATCAGTACCTTGATAAATAACTCGAATATCATTTGTATCTTCATGAATTCTTCTTAATATATCATCTTCAAAACTTTCCTTAACAATTAATGTAAACTCTTTAGTAGCAACTTCTCCACCTAGTGCAAGGTTTGCTGTTAACACGACCGTTTGATCGCTTTGTTTACGAGTTACAATACCGTTTTCGTCAATTATCTCTGGTTTTGAACTTGTCCATGTTACTATACTACCTTTCTCTCCTAAAACTGGTAGTAACACATGTGTATTTACATTATCTGCGCTATCACTTTCATAATAGCCTATTTCAAGATTTTCTTTATCTATTTGAATATCATTTTCTGGTGAATATTCTTTTAAAATCGTTATTTCAAATCGTTTAACTAGTGTTGCTGTGCCATTTGTAATTATTGCAGTTATTTCGGTTTCTCTACTACCTTCTTCCATGCTAGGTCTTGTCACAACACCTATATCATCTATATATGCTGAATTGTTTGTACTCCATGTTACTGTACTTCCGTTTTCTATATTGCTAACAAAGGTAACATTTTGTGTTACCTTTTCTGCATCATCACCTTCTGCATAAGTAATATCTACAGTATTATAATCAGCTTTTGCCTTTTCAGCATCTGTAAGTTTAATTGCTTTAACCGTTAATAGTATTTCTTTTGACCATATTTTTTCGCTGTCATTAGTGTCTGTTGATATTACTGTGAGTGTTACAATAGCATCTTCTTCTCCCTCTTGCGGTCTTATTACTTCAGTGTTAAACCAATTATTTGATGCAGTATTTTCTATAGTAATAACATCAGTATTATTAGATTCCCATGTAAGTGAAGAATTATTTATAGAACCAATATCACTTAATTTTATTGCTTTTGTTACATTGTCTATATCATCACCAAAACTGTACATTATTCTAGCAGAATCTGCATCATCAATAACCTTTGCTAATCCCAAATTATTATCTGCTTCTTCAATAACAGTTACTACAAATTCCTTAGTTTCTGTTAAACCGTCTCTACTAAGTGTGGCTGTCAATGTTACTGTATCATTTCCACTACTATTTGCAGGTCTAGTTATATCTCCATCAGTTTTTATTGATGCTGATGTAGAAGACCAATTTATGTTAGAACCTACACTACCAGCAGTTGTTAAAACAATATTGTTTTTAATGCTATCTTTATTATCTCCATCTACATATCCGATTTTAAGATTTTCTTTTTCTAGCTCGATAATAGATTGACTATATGATATTACAAAAGTATCTTGACTTGTAAGTCCAACATCATCTGTTGCAACTACACTATATGAGCCTTCATTATATATTGTAGTACTTGATGTAATACCCATCGTTACACCTGTATTTGTATTTGTTAACACACCAGTGCCTTCATTAAGGCTTATAATTCCACTATCTTTATATCTTCCTAATGCATCTTTTTCCCCTTCAATAGTTATTATTGGTGATGTAAAATCAGATATAATATCTTTAATTGCCAAAGTTTGATTTACAACATCTGAACTATTACCTGCGTTATCAGTTGTAACAATAGTAAATTCTATAGGCTCGCCTTCAACTAAACCATGATTTTCCGGAATTGTATACTCTGCTGCCCATACTGTTTTATCTCCATTGCTCGTTGCAACTACTACTTCGTTATTGATTTTAACAGTTGCTACTGTAATAGGTTCATCTGTAGTAAACCCTAATTTAACCACATGATTAGTAGTAACTACTTGCAAATTAACTTCATTGTCTGAAAACCATTCTATATCACTAACATTAGCCGGTGTATTATCAATTTTTACCGGATTACTATTATCTAGAGCCATTGACAAATTATTATATATATCTTTACCACTACCCTTAGCTATTGCTATTTTCACAGTGCCTTCGCCCATTAAATTTCTTAATGTGATTTTTCTTTGTAATGGTTCGCCGTTTACTGTTGATATATCTACATAGGCATTTCCAGTTCCTGTTGTAATAAGTGCTATATCTTCTTCTGATAGAGTAATCGAACTTGCATCTTCACTATATGTAACAATATAATCAACTGACGCACCTGCATTTACATAACTTTCTGATGGATTAGAAAGCTCAAGTGTTGGTCCGATATTCTTAACTGTCAACTTTGCTGTTGAAGGAACTGATATGTTTCCAGCAGCATCAATAACATACAGGTAATATTCTCCTGTTTCAATTGGTGCATTCACCACAGTTGATCGTCCATGTGTTGATGTAATAGTTGTTCCGTTTGCAGGATTAACTCCATTATAGCCAGCTTCAGCAAATCTAACACTATCACTATCTGCGCCACCATCACATGATTCTGAACTTCTTAATAAATAAACAGCTTGTCCGCCTTTAATTGTCAAATCATCTCCAAATAATAGGTTTTGATTTATTGGAGATACTGCATCTACTACAAAGGATCCGGTACTTATAGATAATAGTGACTTGTTACCATAACTATCTGTAGCTGCTTCTCCTAATACTTTTATACCAATTGTACCTTCACCTGTCATATTACTTGGTAGATTAATATTTAATTGTCTTGTCAATGCATCTATTTCTACAATATCTAAATTATTTCTTATTGCATTTAGCTCCTCAGATGTAAATGTACCCATTGATGATAGTTCTATCTTTCCGGAATCTCCGATATTCACACCGCTAAAGGTTGATGCTTTGTCAACAGAAATTGTATAATTTATTGTTGTTCCCTTTTTAGCATTAAACTTTGAGGGATTTGATATTTCAATCTCAGGAATAATATTATTATAATCTAAAGTTGCCATAACAGCATTTCCAATATTGCCTACAGCATCTTTTAGTCTAATATATACAGTTTTTTCCCCGATTCCTTCTGTTACCGACCAATTAGTAATATTGTTTCCGTAATCTATCCATATAGCTTCTGTAAAATCATTAACATTGCTAACTTGTATTTTTGCTGGAGAACCACTTGATTCAATATTTTTTATATCCGTGACTCTACTGTTTGAATAACCTACTATACCGTCTTTTGAGCAAATATCAAAGGACTCAATAATTGGTGCTGTTCTATCGATTTTAACAATCGCTGTTTGTATTTCACCTATATTTCCAACTTGATCAATTGTTCTAGCATGTATTGTTGTTTCACCTTCATTGTTTATGACAATATTCGTTCCTAAATATTTACTCCACTCTTTTGTTGTAGCACCTGATACTTTGTATTCAGTTTCCTTAACACCTGCAACTGCATCTGCTCCATCAATGATAGACATGAGTACAGTAGACTCATTAGTCCAATTGGTATTTCCCACAATTGTTGGCATTAAAGGTGCTGTACGGTCTACAAAAATAATGTATTCACTGTTACGAGTTGTTATACCACCATATCCATCGTTTCCTTGTATTGCGATTGATGAATAATTACTTTCAGAAATATTATCTTCTAGCACATCAAAGTTTAATGACCAGTTAACACCTCCTGGGGTTGCATTAATGTATTTTATCTTTGTGTTTCCGTCAATAGTTGCTGACAGTTTCACAGTGTCACCATCTGCATCATATACTTGCCCACTTATTGTGATTGTCGTATATCCTTCTTCTGCAGAACGATATATGTTTTCATTTGGAGAGGTTATTAAAATTATTGGTTCCTCATTAGATCTTGCCGATGAAGTACCACTAAATACAGTTTCTTCTAAATTTGTATTTCTTGCTTTAACTCTATATAAATATGTTAACCCATTCTCAATATTCTGGTGTTGTGGCGTTAGAAATTTAATCCAATCTCTTAACTCTGTCCAACTGCCACCATCATCTGTAGAATACTCTATCATATATTCCGTACCAAGCTCATTAGCTACTGAGAGCACTTCAGGATTTTCATTTGTTACAATTGTTAGATTGTTAGTATTTCCTGAATTTTCAGAAGAAATCCCTGGAATAGCAGCATATGTATAGTTTGTTACTTCAATACTTTTAGCAGCTTCTCCACTTGCATTTTTGGCAACTACATAATATGTATAGGACCTATTTGGAGTAAGACCTGTATCTTCTAATTGAGAACCCTCATATGCTTCATATATTTTTGTAAATGTATTCTCACCATTTGCTTTTCTATAAACATCAAAATTATCCGCTCCCTTTGGAACAGTCCAAGATAAAACCAATATATCATCAAATACTTCTTTAGGATTAACTGTTAAGCCAGTAACTGCAACTGGTAATGTTATTCTAGATACAACATTAGAATAATTAGATTCTATTCCTTCTTCATTTATAGCCTTTCCTCTTACATAGTATGAAGTTCCCGGTGTTAATCCTGTAATATTTAACAACTGACTATTTGTACCATCTGATAAAATGGTGTAATTTTCAAAAATTTCCCATTGTATATTATCAATTGAACGTTCAAACTTATATTTTGTATCAGCTGCATTTGTATTATTAGATATTGTCATTGCAATTTCTGTTTCTGTTGCTGAATCTAACACTAAATTCAAATCTGCCGCACCTGTATATCTACTTATAATTTGACTCTTACTAGACTCATCCGTTCCATTCGTAGATACCACATAAACATCATAAGGGGTATTAGCTTGTAAACCTTCATGTGTTATATTTAAAACTTCAAGGTTTTCATTGATTTTTACATTATCTCTATATACACTGTAATCAACTGCTTGAGCTACACTTTGCCATGTGATGTCTAACGAATCGTGGGTATTAGTTGTTACTTCAACACTAATTGGATCTACTGGTTCTGGTGCAGTCAATCTAGAAACCATTGATGAGTATTCAGTTTCTTTATTATCTTCATTTCTCGCTTTTATTCTATAATAGTATTTTGTATTCGGTAATAATCCTATATCTGTATAATCTGTCGTTTCACCACTTGAACTACTTAAAGTAAAGTCTTCAACAACCGTATAATTACTGTTATCTAATGATCTTTCTAATCTGTAGGCTGTATTTGCGCTATTTTCATTATTACTTATTATAAAATCAATTTCATATGAATTAGATTTATCTAGTTGAAGTGTTGGAACTGCAGCATTAGTATACGTTGAAATACTTGTTATAAGTGATTCTCCGTATTTATTGGACGCACTTATACCAATTGTATATTTTCTATTCGCATCTAACTTTGTAAAAGTTTTAGATAACTCCTTTGTATCATCTAGCTTCTTTACATCCTCTAAATATAAATCAAACGATTCTCCACCTTCTTTATCATTCCAAGTAACATCAAGTGTATCCGTTGTACCATTACGTGAAATTACAGATAGATTCGGAGACATTGGAAACGTTTCTATCTTAACAGTTGCTGTTGTTCCCGATATCATTATATTTCCGTTTACATCTTCTGTTTCAAAGCTATATTTTCTATCAGATGTTAATGTTCTTGTATCTTGACTTACTGATACTAATGCGACTTTTCTTGCAATATTAGTAACAATGCGATCTGAAATTAAAGAGCTATTTAATCTCACATTATCTATAAGTAGCTCTGAACCAATAACCTTTCCGCCTGTACCATCTTGGGATCCACAAATAAATTTAAAAGAGAAATTATTACTATCTGCTAACGTAATAGGAGCATTAATTGATTCCCAACCATCTGTTTCCTCACCGCGTTGATAAAACAGTAGTTGTTCAGCTTGTGTATTGTTATCAATTAGATAACCATATACATCAAACTTATCTCCTGTATTTTCTGCATAAAAATCTAAACTTACAAAGTCACCCGTTACCGCCTCAAAGCCACTGCTCTCTACATACGGTCCATGGAGCGTACCATAAGCGTCTTCAATAGTAGTTAATATCTTCATTCTAATATACGAATTTCCAAATATATTATTTTCAATCCAAGCTTCAGAATAGTCCCCGACTGAAAACCACGTATCTGTATCAATTTTCGAATCACCTTTTAATTCAAGAAATTCATCATATAAAGTCCAATTTTCTTCTCCGTTATCAAAATCCCCATTATTTAAAGGCATTGAAAAATTTATTTTTAAATCTGTTCCATTTCCGTTGTAAGTTTTATCTATAGTTCCAATGCTTTCCTTACCATTTCCATTCCCTAAATATACAATGCCATTATCTAAAGACAGTGCATTATAATTATTAGGATTCGAATCCGATATAATAGACATGACATCATCACTATGACTTGCTGCAGTATTTTTGATCAATAAATACCCATCACTAAAGCCATCACTTGATGTAATTGTTACATCATCATCAATTATAACTGGCGTAAGTTCTCCGGTTTTATATCCTTCAAATGTTGAAATATCATTCACTCCAACAATACCATTCCCTGCAGCATAGGCTGAAATTCCAGAAAATTGATTTACCACAACGAAAACGATTAACAAAACTGATATTATTTTACTATTGTATTTTTTTGATAGTATTCTAAACATGCTTTCTCCTTATTTGTGCTTTTGACCAGTTATTAATCCAATCGATTATGTGATTTTTTCAATTAATTGTTTGATTTCTTGTGCCGGTTCAATACCTAATTCTCTTTTCATTATACTTTGATATATTTTATACCATTTTATTGCAGTCATTAATTCATTTTTATTAACATAGTGTTTAATTAAATGTATGTAGGCTAAATCTTCTAATGGATATAATTTAACTAATGTCTCAAGTGTCTCTATTCTACTTTTATCATTACGTTCTTTAGAATATAATTGTTCTGCTTTATACAAGATTTTCATAAGTTCATTGTCAAACCAACGTTGTTTTGATAATGCCCAGTTATAATCTTTATCAAATAGATAACTACCATCTGCTAATTTAATCACTTTTTCAATATCAGAAATAGATTCATTGGATTTTCGTAATTCTTGGGATAATTCTATAAATACATAAGCATCACACCATAATTTATCTGTATTGATTTTGTATTGATCTTTAGTTTTAATCAAAAAATCAATACAACCAAATTCCTTTAATGTTTTTCTAAGCTCATACATAGTTGAGTGAAAGTTTGTCACGGCTTTTTCTCTATTCATATAAGACCATAACGCGTCTAAAATACTATCTCTTGAACAATAATTGCCATGTGCGTTAACCAAAAAAAATAATAATTCTTCAGTTTTTTTTGTTCTGAAAATTATTTTTTCTTTTTTTATATAGTTCATGCAAAAGCATGCATCACCAAACATTTCTACATAAAGTTTATCCGAGATATAGCTTGTGGAGTATGCATCTATTTTTTTAATAATATTATTTATTACCTTTTGAATCATATTACTGTTTGTAGGTTTCACCAAATAATCAATAGCATGTACATTAAAAGCTTCCATTGCATATTGACTGTGTGCACTTACAAATACAATGTTTATTTTATAATTTTCCTGCATCATCATTTCTGCCAACTCTAATCCACTAATAGTTGGCATTTCTATATCTAAAAAAACTACATCAATGTTATTATTTGCAATGTATTCAAATGCTCGTTCTGGAATTTGAAAAGCTTCCTTAAGTGTCACTTGATCAACATCTTTCATAATACGTTTAAATCTATCTAATGAGCGTTTTTCATCATCTACTATAATTGCACTTAACATTTTTTCTCCCTTTATTTGAGCGACTCAATCATAATACCACAGGCATCTAAACCAAAACTAAACCGCTAGTAAAGGTTAAGGTGTCAAAACTAAGTTTTGACACCTTAACCTTTACTTAATTTTTTTTCATTATGAAGCTTACTGTGGTACCTTTTCCAAGTTCACTTTCTATTTCTAATCCGCTACCAAATAAAGCAATCAATCTTTTGTTTATATTATATAATCCTACGCTATCACTTTGATGATTTTTTTTGAGAATATTTTCTATCAATTTCTCATCTATGCCTATCCCATTATCTGTTACCATTACCTTGATTCCGTTGTTTTCTTTAGCAATATGTAACGTTATATTTCCAGAATATTTTTTTTCCCTAATACCATGTTGTATAGCATTTTCAATTAATGGTTGTAAAGTCATCGGTGGTAAAGTGCAGTAACCCACATTTTCAATAATTAAATCAACATGTAGTTTTTCAAATCTTGCTTCCTCTAATTTTATATACGCTTTTACCAAGCTTAATTCTCTATCTAAAGTAACTATTTCATTTAGATTTTCAAATTCTAATGTAAATCGTAAATAATCTGCAAAAAAAAGCAACAATTCTTCAGCCTCTTTCGCATCGGTTGCACAACAATCCGCAATCGTATTTAATGCGTTGTATAAAAAATGGGGTTTTATCTGTGCATGCAGATATGCTTGCTCAGATCGTTTCGACTCTTCTTCTCTTTCTTTAATCATTACTTTAAGCTTTTTTCTATTAATATTGTATTCTTTTGTAACTATATTCATAAAAGCATACGCAGTAAAAACCACAAATAATAAACTGACTGAAAAATCAATTACGATTGGTTCATTACTTATGTTATGCATGAAAATATCTGGTGTCTTTAACTCAATAAGTACAAGTGTTATAAAAATAAATAAAAAGAGCACAATCCATAATTTCTTTTTTTTATCCGTATAAGTAATAAAAGATAAAAACATGCCATATAAAATTACATAATAGGGTACTGAACTGAGAATACCGCCACTCGTCATCCATATAATTGGTAAAATAATAAATGGCATTAAATAAATACCAAAAATGTAAAGAAGTTTATTTCGTTTGAAGTATAACGAAAAAGCACAAAGGCTTATACTTATTATACCGGTTATTATAGGAATTATAACAGTTACAATCTCATATCCAAGTAAGAAGTTCAAACTAGCTGCTACAATAGAAATAGCAGCACCTAACCATCCAATCATATGTAATACTCTGATTTCAAGTATTACTTCATCTCTGCTACCAATTAAAACATCTAACATTTTTTTCATTATATTTTTATTCATCTCTTCACCTTTTAAACTTTAATTGTCTTCTTAATAAAGTTTCCAACTTATCGTCATGTACAAACAGCTTTTCAAACGCTTTCTTTATCTGATTTATATTGCTATTTAACAACCGGTGCTCTTAAATCATTCTTCAATGCAAATTCTCTCATTCTAGGTATGCCAGTCCCCCATTGCTCAATCAAGCCTGAATTAAGGAAAATAGTTGACAACACTTTATTTCTAATTTTACCAAGCACAATTTATTCTTCGAAGAATAAATTGTGACGAAGAATAAATTTAGTTTTGATAGTTTATAAGAAATTATAAGGTATTCTGAATATTGGAGTATCAGATAATTTGCTAATCAATACTCATACGAGATTCTTCATAAAGCTAGTGAGCGGACTTGAACCGCCGACCTCTTG
>JAOZKH010000067.1 GCA_029935405.1 Vallitaleaceae bacterium
TTTGATTCTCTTTTACTAATTCAATGGCTTCATTAATTAATTCTTGATTTACTTCATCAGTTTTTAATTCATAACCTGCAGCGTAGGAATAATCTACTTCATAAGATTCTAATTCAGACAAAACGTCATCAATTTTATATGGATTAATTAGTGAACTTCCAGCACCCTGATATCTCGGGTTTTTTGCAAAAGCTCCAAGAATAACATAAGATTCATCTTTCGCTAATGGCAAAATATTATCTTTGTTTTTAAGTAGTACAGCTGATTCGCCGGCAATTTTACGAGCCAACTGATGATGATCTTCTTTGTTATATACAAAATCAACTTTCCTATTATCTTCAGACTTCTTAATTAATTTAAGTAATCGTAAAACTACTTTATCAAGTTCTTCCATGGTTAGAATACCTTTATTAATAGCATCAACGATTTTACTATCATTCAAACCTCCACTTGCAGGCATTTCAAGTTCCATACCGGCTTTGATGCCTTTGACTCTATCACTGCAAGCCCCCCAGTCGGTCATTACCAATCCTGTATGACCCCACTCTTCTTTAAGAATATCTGTTAGTAATCGGTTGTTATCACTACAGTATATTCCTTGCAATTTATTATATGCGCACATTACAGTCCAAGGTTGAGCTTCTTTTACAATGTTTTCAAATCCGGCCAAATATATTTCTCTAAATGTTCTTTCATCTACAACAGATTCTGTAACCATTCTTCTATATTCTTGATTATTTGCAGCAAAATGCTTAAGAGAAGTGCCAATTCCCATGCTCTGAATTCCATTAACTAAAGCTGCACCTAATTGTCCTGTCAAATATGGATCTTCAGAAATATATTCAAAGTTTCTTCCACAAAGAGGTGAACGTTTTATATTTGCTCCAGGTCCAAGTAACACAGCTACATCTTCTTGTAAACATTCCTCACCAAGTGCAACACCCATTTCCTCCAATAATTCAATATCCCACGAACTTGCAGTAGCCGATGCAGTTGGGAAACATGTTGCAGGTACACTTTGTGCCAAACCAACGTGGTCAGAATCGCCTTCTTGCTTTCTCAAACCGTGAGGACCGTCTGTTACCATGATTGAAGGAATGTTAAGTCTTTCAACTCCTTTTAGATGCCAAAAATCACTACCAGAACAAAGAGATGCTTTTTCATCAAGCGTTAATTCATTAAGTAAAGCAATTAAATCATTTTTCATTTTCTTCTCCAATCAAAGATTAAGATGTTAAAATTAAGTTTCTCTAATTCTATCACAATTATATTTTGTAAATTCTCGATTCATATGCCTTTAGAAATCTACTTGGGATTTTATGACTGCATATAATTAATTCGTATGTATCTTCAGCATGTGAAATCTTATGGGTTTTAGATAAATTCATTTCAATAAAATATTTAGCTTCACCTTCCCTAATATATGCAAAGTAATCCTTGGTCTTAGGATTAATAAATTTCACATCACCATAAATAAGCGTATCGTTCTTATTACGAAGGGATAAAAGGTTTTTATAAAAAGAATATACAGATTCTTTATCGGTTAATTGTGATTCACAATTTAAAGACGTATCAGCGGTTTTAGCTCCAATCCAGGGCTTGTGATTACTAAATCCGTTATACTCCCCAGTTGACCATGGAATAGGTATTCTAGCATGGTCTCTTGTACTTGTATTAAGTGTCTTTAAGGCTTCTTCCTCAGAATTACCTTTTTGAATTAGTTTTTCATACAAATTTAAGCTTTCAATATCTTGATAATCATTAATTGATTCAAAAATACCATTAACTAATCCTAATTCTTGTCCTTGATAAATAAACGGAGTACCTTTTAATGTTAACTGAATCACCGCTAACAATTTGGCAATAGGTTTATGATATCTTTTATGTTCATTTATTTTAGATAACATTCGCGGATTATCATGGTTATCATAAAATAGTGTATACCAACAATCCTTTGAATATTCAGTTTGCCATTTCATGTATACTTGTTTTAAATAGTTTAAATCATAATGATAATAATCAAGCTTTGTTTTGCCAGGCATATCTAAATGATCAAAACTAAATACTAAATCAAGTTCTTTTCTGTCTTTATGTGTTAATAATTCACTCATATGAAGACCGACTCCAGGTGTTTCTCCAACAGTAACAGAATCATATTTATCAAATGTTTCTTTTCTCATTTCTTGTAAATACGTATGTAGTTTTGGTCCCCAAAAGTAATTTTCTATTCCTGTATGACCCATTAGTTCGCCTACCATAGCTGAACCTTCAGGTAATCTGGGCACCTTTGAAATAAAATTAATTACATCTAATCTAAAACCAGCTATTCCTTTGTCTAACCAATAGTTTATCATTTTGTATAGCTCGCGTCGCATCGGTTCGTGTTCCCAATTAAGATCCATTTGCTTTTTGCTAAATAAATGTAACGCAAATGAATCCGTTTTATCATAATAATTCCAAGTATTTCCAGAGAAAAAAGATTCCCAATTATTTGGCACTTCATCCTTGCCATTAATACCATCTTTCCATATATAGAAATCTCTATATGGATTGTCTTTAGATGTTACTGCTTCTTTAAACCACTTATGTTCATCAGATGTATGGTTAATTACTAAATCCATGATTAATTTTATGTCTCTTTTTTGAGCCTCTTTTAGTAATTTATCGAAATCTTCCATGGTACCAAATTCATCCATTATCTTGTAATAATCCCGAATATCATATCCGTTATCATCATTAGGTGAGTCATAAATCGGAGATAACCACAACAGATTAATACCTAAGTCTTTAAGATAATCAAGTTTTTCAATAATACCACCAATATCACCAATTCCATCGTTATTACTATCTTTAAATGATCTTGGATATATCTGATATGCAATGGCTTCTTTCCACCATTTTTTTTCAGTAACAATACTATCATTTAATTCATCAAATGGTTGATTTAAAATATCACAAAGCTTTGTGATAAAAACCTCGTCAACAAAGCCCTTTGAAAGGTCAATTATTGTCTGTAATTTTATTTTGCAAATGACAGGGTTAGACACGATGATTTCAGGCATTTTAGCCTGTTCTCTTATCATAGTAACAATATCATTTCCTACAGGATGTTCTAGAATATCACCAATACTACTGTTTAATGTAAACATAATAACCTCCTATTTTTTACCGACATTTACTCTACTAATATACCGTATATATACAACAACCACAAGTGTTCAATGTTATATTTATTAATGATAAATTTACGAATATATTGCGATTTAATATCAATAATTAGTGATGACTTAGCAGTGTCTGTTTGGTTAATATAGTGTAAATGTGGTTAAGTAGTGTATAATAGAGAAAATAGTTATTATAAGTGAGGTTAATTGATGGATAATCAAGAGAAGAAACATAAACGAAGAGTAAGATATAGTGGAACTCATCCTAGATCTTTTAAGGAAAAATATAAGGAACATCAACCGGAAAAATATGGCGATACTATCGCTAGAGTTATTAGTAAAGGAAGTACGCCTGCAGGAATGCATATTTCTATTATGGTAAAAGAAATATTAGATTTTCTTCAGATTAAGCCAGGACAAAAAGGACTTGATGCAACGCTTGGTTATGGTGGACATACACAACAAATGTTAGAAAAACTTGAATCAAAAGGTCATCATTACGGACTTGATGTTGATTCGATAGAATTAGCAAAGACAAGAGAAAGATTAGCTAATTTGGGATACGGTTTAGAGATTTTAACTACAAAACAAATAAATTTCTCAAATATAGATCAAGTTGTAGCTGAAGCTGGAACTTTTGATTATATATTAGCAGATTTAGGTGTGTCTTCTATGCAAATAGATAATCCGAAGAGAGGGTTTTCGTATAAAACGGAAGGTCCTCTTGATTTAAGATTAAACCAGGAAAAAGGTATATCAGCAGCACAGCGACTAAATAGGATTTCTAAAGAGGAGCTACAAGGAATGTTAATGGAAAACGCAGATGAACCATATGCAGAAGTGATTGCGCATACCATTGTTTCTGAAATAAAAAAGGGAAATAAGATAACAACGACAACAGGTTTAAGACAAGTCATAGATAAATCACTTAAGTTTATTCCTGAGAACAGACGAGAAGAAGAGGTTAAAAAGTCTTGTCGACGTTCCTTTCAAGCACTTCGAATTGATGTTAACAGCGAGTTTGAAGCGTTATATGAATTTCTTGAAAAACTTCCAGATTCACTTTCAAGTGGTGGTCGTGTTGCGATTTTATCGTTTCATTCAGGAGAGGATCGTCTAGTTAAGAAATCTTTCAAAAGACTTTTACGCGAGGGCGTTTACAAAGAAATAGCTGAGGATATTATTAGACCCTCAGCAGAAGAATGTAATCGTAATAGTAGAGCTAGATCTACTAAGATGAGATGGGCAATTAAGGCATAATTTAAATATAACAACGTCTGTAACTATAATCTCCTAATGACCTGCTTCCAAAATCAATATTACAGATCAATCTATAATTTCCAATTCTATTCTCCGCTTGCCTTTTAAATTCCCTTGTAATGACTTTCCGTGAATATAAGGATCTTCGCAGTTGACTAGGTTTTTACTAATCCAAGCCATTATAATTTTAGAATCACTTTTATCCATTTTCTTAAAACTTTTTTGTGCTGATTTCGCTAGCCGAACTTTATATTTTTTATTCATCAAACCCTAATTCAGTCATCATTTCATCAAAGCTTATATCTTGAGGATTTCTCTTGTGATCTTTCATAGCCTGATTATATAATTTTAAATCAATATCATTTTCTATTTTTTCCAAAACAGCACTTCTTACTAAATCAGAAATAGTAATATTATTAGCTTTAGCATACTCTCTAACTAGTTTATTGTCCTCATCATTAATTCTTAAGTTAATTGTATTCATAATAACAAACATCCTTTGTATATACGTTGTATTACAAAAATTCAATGTTGTAAATGCTAATCGCATCATATATTTTTATTTTTGCATCAAAAAGTTATATTAGGTTAGGGTGTGAACTGTAATTTTTTATGGGTACTTAATTAAAAATTTATCAATGATTTCTTTATATATTGTTTATATTCAAGTATAATATCAATTAGAAGACAATCTATTTAGAGTGGAATGTTTAATCCTAAAAAATAATATATGTTTTATATATTATTAATAGACTTATTAAGGAAGGATAGAACTTATGAGAATCAGAATAGGTACAAGAGGGAGTCAATTAGCATTGGCTCAAACTGATTTGGTTATTAGTGAACTTAAAAAATATAATCCGTTATTGGATACAGAAATAATCATCATAAAAACAACAGGTGATAAAATTCTTAATATTAGTTTAGACAAAATTGGAGATAAAGGCTTATTTGTTAAAGAGATTGAAGAGCAATTACTAAATGGACAAATTGATATAGCGATTCATTCAATGAAAGATATGCCTTTTTCAATGCCAAAAAATCTCGAATTATTACCTGTTTTAAAACGCGAAGATCCAAGAGATGTACTTATTACAACAAAGAAGATTAATTCAATAGACGAATTGCCTGAAGATGCAATCATAGCAACAGGGAGTAAACGAAGGGCATACCAACTTAAACAGTTAATACCAAAAGTTAAAATCAAGCCAATAAGAGGAAATGTAGGTACAAGAATTCAGAAAATGATTGATTTAGGCTATGATGGTACTGTTTTAGCAGCTGCAGGAATTAAGCGATTAGGTATAGCAAATAACGATAATATTACTATTATTCCATTATCAGTTAAGCAGATGATTCCAGCACCAGCACAAGGAATTATTGCTGCTCAATTTGTGGAAGATAATAAAGAGATTGCTGAGTTGCTTAATAAGATAGTAGATAATGAAACTAAGCAGCAATGCAGATGTGAACGAATTTTTTTGAAAGAGGTTAATGGAGGATGTCATTTGCCATTGGGGGCATATTTACATATTAGTAGCAACAAGGTTGAGATGTATGGATTATTTGGTAATGAAGATGGATCTAAAGTCGTAAGCAAAATGCTCTGTGATAATAAGTGTATGAGTGAATCTTTAGCGATAAAGGTAGCACATGATTTAGTTAAAGAGGTGGCTAATGATGAATAGAGTTTATTTGATTGGAGCAGGACCTGGTGATAGGGAACTAATTACTGTAAAAGGAGCTCGGATAATTCAATTAGCAGATGTAATTGTGTATGATCATCTTGCAAACAGTGCTTTATTAGAATATGCAAGTGAAGACTGCAAGCTAATATATGTGGGTAAAGAAACAGGACATCATGTAATGAAACAAGAAGAAATTAACAGTTTATTAGTTGAGTTAGGCTCTAATTATCAATGTGTAGTACGTCTAAAAGGCGGAGATCCATATGTTTTTGGAAGAGGAGGCGAGGAAGGTGAATTTCTTCGAAGTGCTGATATTGAATTTGAAGTCGTTCCTGGAATTACTTCTGCAATAGGTGGATTAGCATATGCAGGGATTCCAATAACTCAGAGAAATATTGCAACTTCATTTCATGTGATAACAGGCCATACAAGCAATCAATCCAAACCAATTCAATATGAGCATTTGGCAAAATTAAACGGAACATTAGTATTCTTGATGGGGGTTAGAAATCTAAGTAGCATAGTTGCAAATCTTTTGAGTAATGGTAAAACCTCTAATACACCTGTTGCTATTATTTATAAAGCATCAACGCCAGATCAAAAAGTATATATAGGTGAATTAAGTAATATAGTAAAAATTGCTAAAAAGGAAAAAGTAAAACCCCCTTCACTTATCGTTGTAGGCGAGGTGGTCAATTATAGAGAAGTACTTTCATTTTATGAGAATAAACCACTATTTGGTAAACATATATTAGTGACAAGATCAAGAGATAAACAATCAAAAATGTCGGATGAATTATTAGCATTAGGAGCTAAAGTCACACAACTTCCTACAATAAAAATTAAAACTATCAACGATGATTTATTAGAAAATGAAATAAACGAAATTAATAAGTATACTGGTATTGTTTTTACTAGCGGCATGGCAGTTACGATATTTTTTGAGAAAATGAAAAAGTTAAAACTTGATGCTAGATATTTAGGAAGCCAAAAACTAATTGTTATAGGAACTGAAACGAATAAAGTTCTTGAAATGTATGGCCTCTATGCAGATTACATACCTGAGGAATTTAGTAAAGAGGGAGTGGCAAAACTTCTAAAAACAATAGACATACAAAATGCATACTACATGATTCCAAGGTCTGAAAAAGGCGACAAACAATGGATTAAAGCGTTAGAAGAAGAATTTCGAATGCATGAGATACATTGTTATGATACACAATTTATTGATGAATTTGGAGTAGATAAGATTGATATTAATGATGGATTAGATAAATCATCAATTGATTCGCTAGAATTAGGTTCCATAGATTATATAACTTTTACAAGCTCATCAACAGTTCATGGATACATGAATCAGTTAGTGGGAAGTAATGGAATCAAACTGCGTGAATGCATTCAAAGGGCAAAAGTCGTTGCAATAGGTCCAACTACTAGAAAAACATTAGAAGAATATAATATTACTGTGGATTTACAACCTGTTGAATACACTATAAAGAATATGATTCAGATAATAGTAAATGATAATAAAAATATGTGAGTGATTACCGATTAAAGGAGATAAAATAATGGCAAAAAGACCGACAAGATTGAGAAGAACAAAAGCTGTACGGCAATTAGTTAAGGAAAATCATCTTCATATGGATCAAATCATTTATCCGATTTTTCTAGTGGAAGGTAACGGCATAAAAGAAGAAATAAGTTCAATGAAAGATCAGTTTCATTATAGTATAGATTTATTATTAGAGGATATACCAATGTTTATCGAAAAGGGTATTGGTAAACTTCTTCTGTTTGCAAATATTACACATAAAAGTAAGGATGGTTCTTCCGGTAGTGATGAAACAGGTTTGGTTCAAGAATGCATTAGACAGATTAAATACAATTTTCCACAGATGTTAGTTATAGCAGATGTATGTCTATGTCAGTACAAAGATGATGGACATTGTTGTATATATAAGAAGAATTCTGAAATTGATAGATTAGCAACATTAGAAGTATTAAGTGATATAGCACTTAGCTATGCAAAAGCTGGAGCAGATATAGTTGCACCTTCTGATATGATGGACGGTAGAGTTAAAGATATAAGAAAAAAGTTAGATAACAACGGATTTGAACATGTTTCTATTATGGCATATAGTGCAAAGTATGCATCATCTTACTATGGACCTTTTAGAGAAGCGGCGCATAGCGCACCAAGTTTTGGAGATAGAAAGTCGTATCAAATGGATCCGGCTAATAGCTTAGAAGCTTTACGAGAAATCGAACTAGATATTAAAGAAGGTGCGGATATTGTTATGATTAAACCTGCAATGTTATATCTTGATATTATTCATTTGGCAAAGGAACATGTTCAAGTACCAATTGCCGCCTATCAGGTTAGTGGAGAATATGCAATGATAAGATCAGCAGTTGATCAAGGGCAGATAAATTCACGAGGGATTTATGAAAGCTTGATTTCAATTAAACGAAGTGGTGCATCTATTATTATTTCGTATTTTGCAAAAGAAATTCAGGAAATAATTCTTAAGGAGGAACCTTTATAATGAACCATAGTAAATCAAAGGAATTGTTTATTGAAGCGAAAAAATATATACCTGGAGGCGTTAATAGTCCAGTTCGTGCATTTACCTCGGTTGGTAGAGAACCTGTATTTGTTACAGAAGGAATAGGATCAAAACTGACAGATGTTGATGGTAATACCTATGTAGATTATATTTGTTCCTGGGGACCTCTGATTCTTGGCCATAACTCAAAGATTGCTAGTGAAGGAATTGAGAAAGTGTTAAACCACGGAACAACATTTGGAATGCCAACAGAAATAGAATTAAAAGTTGCAAGATTAATGGTTGAGAATATTAAACCACTTGAAAAAGTTCGTATGGTAAGTTCAGGGACAGAAGCTACAATGAGTGCACTTCGTTTGGCAAGAGGGTATACTAGAAAAAATAAGATAATAAAGTTTGAAGGGTGCTATCATGGTCATAGTGACGGCCTATTAGTAAAATCAGGTTCAGGGATGTTAACAGGCGGCATTCCCACAAGTGAGGGTGTTCCTAAAGAAATTATAGTCAATACATTAGTAGCAAAATACAATGATATTGAAAGTGTTAGAGCACTGATTGAAGCTAACCCATTAGATATTGCAGGAATAATTATTGAACCTATACCGGGAAATATGGGTTTAGTTGAAGCGCAGGATGGATTTTTAAATGAGCTAAGATCTATATGTACAAAAGAGGGAATAGTTTTAATATTTGATGAAGTGATTAGTGGATTTAGAATAGATTTTGAGGGTGCGTGTGGATACTATGATATTGAAGCAGATTTAGTGTGTTATGGTAAAATAATAGGTGGTGGAATGCCTGTTGGTGCATATGGTGGCAAAAAAGAAATAATGGACATGGTAGCACCACTTGGCGGTGTGTACCAAGCAGGAACGTTGTCAGGGAATCCTATTGCAATGCACATGGGATTCAATGTGTTAAATTATTTGCTTCATAATAAACAAATATATGATCAACTTACTAATATTGCAATGAGATTAGAGCATGGTTTTAAGGAAAATCTACAAAAACTTAAAATTGAAAATGTGAGTATAAACCGAGTGGGTGGCATGTTATGCCAGTTTTTTGTGAAAGGACCTGTTAGTAGCTATGATAAAGTAATGAAATCAAACACTAAGCAGTATTTGGTGTACTTTAATGAAATGCTCAATCAGAATGTCTTAATTCCTCCAGCTCAATATGAATGTATGTTTTTATCTACAGAACATACGGATGAAGATATTAGTCATACTATTAATGCTCACTATTTGGCAATGAAGAAGGTGAAAAATCAATGGAACGAGATATAATTTTTAAGGAATTAGAAGTAATTGAAGCATTTAGAAATATTGACGATGTGAGCAAAGAAAAGATTTTTAGTATTGCAAGGAAAAGAGAACTCAAAAAGGGAGAGTTTCTCTTCCTTGAGAAAGATAAGATTGATAAGTTTTATGCCATTCTAAAAGGAAAATTGTCCATGTCAAGATTATCTATAAATGGACAAAAACGTGTATTTTTTATTCTTAGTGACGGAAGTCTTGTTAATGAAGTGGTTTTTGATGATTTACCTGTATCTGTAGTTTGTGAAGCTTTTGAAAAAACGGAAATTGTTGAGTTTTCTAAAAATGAATTCATAAAAATCATGGAAAATGACTTTAAATTAACTATGAATATTTTAAACTCAATAGGGAGAAAACAGCGACGTTTATACAGGCAATTAAAAAATACGTTACCAATAGGCATGGAAAAACGTCTTGCTGCAAAACTTTGGAAACTATCTAAAGATCATGGAATTTTAGAAAAAGAGTGGAATTATATTGATATGAGTATTAGTTGCACGTATATATCATATATGCTTGGAACGTCAAGAGAATCTATTTCTAGAGCTATGAAAGTTTTAATTGATATGAACTGTGCAAAATGGGATGGTAGGAAATTGTATGTTAAAGAGAAAGACTTACTAAATTATTATCGAAGAGATTAGCAGTTACATATGCAGGACAAACGCATCAATTCTGAAATAGAATAAAAAAAAGATCCAGAAACCATCTATGTATAATGCGAGGTGAGTTCCTGGATTTTTTTGCATTTTATGGTATTTCAAAAAACCTTTACGGTAAAAGGCTTTTTCGATAAATATTATTTTTTATTACTTTCTAAAGCTTTCAAAATTGCGTCAGCATCAAAACATATTAGCAATTCTGCTAATCGGTCTTCAAACTCCCATGAAAAGTTTTTTCGTATTAATCGAATACTTTTGTTATTCATAACAGGTTGAGCAAGTTTACAAAGAGATAGAACCATTTTGCTTATTAAACTTAAGTTATTAAAAGCGTTAACATCAATATTTGTGTTATCGTCTTCCTTAAAGCTATAATCAAGGTGCCAATGGAGCTTATTCTCAATACCCCAATGTCCTCTAATAGCCTCAGCTGAGGTTTTAACATCTCTTAAACTAGTTATGTAGTATCGCATTTCAGTTGATTCTTCGCCACTTATTACATCGTAGGTGTATTTTTCGTAGCAAATGAAATTACGTAAATTCGTCCATTCATCATCACTGTTAGATACGTGATTGGCTTTAGCTAAATAGTAACGTCGAACTTCCAACTTACCATGTGCTTTTTCAGAGGTAGTATAATAATTGTCTGTTTTTTTGATTGCTATTAATTTTTCAGGGGTAAACGATTTTTCTGCATCTTTTTGAAGACTTCCTTGATTTCCCTTTAAGCCTCCAATATACTCGCCTTTTTGATTTGCAATAATAGCAATTGTTAGTTTTTGTGTATGTAAAGCATCAAAAGTTACAATGCATTTCTTTAGGTTCATTGATTCTAAAATTTTTTGGGCAACTGGTATTTCATTTGTTTTTTCGCTAATAGCTTTGGAATAGAGACATATTTCATTGGAAGCATCATAGACGTGAAGCGTCTGAAGATTACGTATTTTTTTATCGTATTTATATTTTCGACCAGTGCCTCTTTGTTCCTTTCCATCAACACATATTTGTCGAAACCCATCATCTTTAATCTTTAATGATTTTTTTATTGCTGCTAAATTTTCAAGAAGAAAGGCAACGGTAACTTCCTGTAATTGAACGGTATCCATCAAGGAAAAAACTCTTCGAAAGGTATCGTGTGAGGGAATTCCATTCTCCAATTTCATAATTTTTTTTAGCCATTTTTTCTTTGATTTACCAAAGTCAGCCATTTCAATCCAAGTGGATGCATTTCCAAGGACTGCAAGAAAAGCAATCAGAATAATTTCTTCAAGAGGATAATCAACCATCCCAATAAGCCTAGAATCATCTACATTACGAAATAATCTTAAAAAACGTTGTAGTACTTTTTTTGTTGGAACGACTCCGTCAGAAGGTAATCCTGTTTTGACGAGAGCATCTTTGTATTCTGCAATAAAAGCATTTATCTTGGCCATTTGGCATCCTCCCATGTGATTAAGTAGTGGGTTGAAAGAGCTAGTAAAGGTTTAGATAGTTCAGAACGATATAATTTTTTATTAATGCGAATGAGATTAACAAAAGAACAATAAGCACTTATTTTGGGAAGATCGTCACCATAATGGTTTAAAACAGCATCTGTAATCATTCGAGCGCCGCGTTCTATGCCAAAAATCTGTGCATTGGTAAAAGGTTGATCCATAGTCAGATACTTAAAATGAAAAGATAAATAGGAACGTTTGAAAATTTCATCATCGTAAAATCCATAAATATACTGAAGAATGGAGCAAACATATATCAGGTCACCATTTTTTACAAAAGATTTGCGCAATCCCAAATGGATTTTGGACGTGCAACAAAGAATAGCATAAGAGAAACCAAACTCATAAGTAATGACTGAAGGGTTAACTTTTTCTTTTGGAGGAATAAGACCATCTTTTTCGGTAATTCGTCCAAGATAGCCATCACTTACTCTACGGACTTTATTTGTTCCTTTTATACGTTCAGAATGAGCTGCATAAAGATAATATTTATCGCTAACTTTATTGATATACGTGCCTTTTTTCTTGTTTTCTAGAACCCAGTCTGGATAATTAGCCATAAAAATAATCCTTCCAAATGTATTACATACTATGTAATACATTTTATCATAAAAAGAGACTAAAATCTATGATTTTAATAAAGTCAATAGATTTTAGTTAAAAATTGATGCGTTTATCCTGGAGATGTTCTTTTTGCACTAGAAAAAATCAATTAAATGTGTTAAAATATATACTT
>JAOZKH010000013.1:0-35862 GCA_029935405.1 Vallitaleaceae bacterium
TAATATTACAATATTTATCACGAAAGGCACATTATGAACAGAATACTTCTTCAAGGAGATATTGATGTAAATTGTTACTTCATTGAATACAAGGGTAAGTGTTTCATTGTTGACCCTGGTTATGAGAAAAACAAAGTCATAGAATTTATTAATAAAAACAACTATGAGGTGCTAGGCATCTTACTTACCCACGCGCATGTTGATCACATTGGTGCTATTGACGCTTTTGCAGTCCCTGTGTATCTTCACAAAAATGGGTATGAGCTTTTAATTGACAATCATAAAAACGGCTTTGAGTTTTATAACAAAAAAGCACCTTATGATTTAAATTCAATTGATATAAAACTATTTGATGATCATGATTATATTAAACTAGAAGATAAAACTATCGAAATCTTTTATACGCCAGGACATTCTATTGGAAGTGTTTGCTATAAATTCGACGATGATTTATATACCGGCGATACGCTATTTGCAGGATCAGTTGGTAGATGGGATTTTCCAACAGGAGATCTCGAGGCATTACAACATTCAGTAATATCTATTATCGACACTTTTCTAGATAGTACTCAAATCCACCCTGGTCATGGACCAAGTAGCACCATCAGTAATGAAAAGAAAACAAATTACTATTATAATCAATGGAAATAACATTACTTATTAACGTCACATATCTGTCACATAATAATCCTATACTTACATTATCAAACAACACAAATCAATAGATTGTGAATTTAGGAGGAATTAAAATGAAAAAGATGTTTTTATTAACGATGGCAATTGGTTTAATGGTAGTAAGTTTAGTAAGTGTAGCAGCAGAGGAAACAGTAACAGAAGAAGTCACAGAATTTGTGTCAAACATGGATGCAGAAACATTTCTAGTAAGAAGATTAGAACAGATTCAAAGCGCTCTTGATATGAATTTGATTACTGATGAACAAGCAGCATCTCTTATAGCTCATATTGAAGACGTTGCAGCTACGGGAGCTTTTGGCAATGGTCCTACTAATGGTTCTAAGGGTGATGGAAATGCAATATGTGTCCTTGGTGAAAACGATTTAGGAATTTTCAGAAGCGAAAGTGCTGGCAATAGAACTGGTAATGGAAATGGCGTAGGACAAAAGCTTCAAGAAGGCACTGGAGAAGGTACTGAACAAAGCAATGGTCGTGGCCAAGGTAATGGTCGTGAAAAAAATCTATAAACTATAATAAAATAATTAAAAAGTAGTATATTCACTCATCTGAATATACTACTTTTTTTCGTCTATGTCTCTTTTAATTTCTTCCATAAAGCAGTCCTACTTATTCCAAGCATATCTGCAATGTCTGTTTTACTCATCCCGCTTGCACTTAACATATTAATTATTTTTCTTTCAACAATTTTATTAAGTTCTTTCAAATCTATTGTATTTCCTATAGATATTGTTTCATCGATTATAGGAGTATTTAGCTTATTATTAGCCAAATCAATCTCTCCAAATATAGAATATCTTCTTGCAATATTTTTGAGTTCACGTACATTTCCTGGCCAATCATAGGACAGTAGCTTTAATTCAATTTCGCTTGTTACCGGAAATTTATTAATATCTACATTCATGTCCTCTAGAAATTGACAAAATAGAGGTATAATATCACCCTTACGCTTTCTAAGTGGAGGGATTGTAATTTCAAGAATTGATAATCTATAGAAAAGATCACTTCTAAATTCTCCTTCTGCAATCATTTTTCTTAAATCTTCATTTGCAGCAGCAACAATTCTAACATCTAGTGGAATTACATAGTCAGAACCAAGTCGCATAACCTCTTTTTCTTCAACAATACGAAGTAGCTTTACCTGAAGATTTTTAGATATACTATTGATTTCATCAAGAAATATAGTTCCTCCATGTGCAAGTTCGAATAATCCTGGTTTTCCACCTTTTCTAGCTCCTGTAAAAGCTCCTTCTTCATAGCCAAACAATTCAGATTCAAGTAGGTTTTCAGATATAGCTCCACAGTTTATAGCAACAAAAGGTTCATCTCGTCGTCGACTAATACTATGAATCCCTTGAGCCACCATTTCTTTACCGGTACCACTATCTCCATATATAACTACTGTATTTTCATCTAATCCAAGTCTCTTTGCTTTATCAATAACCTTTACCATATCAGCATCAAAGACTTTCATATCTTCAAAGCAATATTTAGCTACAAGCCCTTTTTTATTAAGCTCTACTCTAATATGTTTTTCTAATTTTTGTAACTTTGTTATATCCCTTAGAGTAAATACTACTGCAACTATCTCTTTGCCGACATATATTCTTGAAACACTGACAACAGCAGTTATATCATCAAAAGTCATGATTTGATTAACTATCTCTTTGCTACCATTTAATATATCCATCATAAACATTAAAGAAGGAAATGTACTTGCAAGTTCTCTACCAATTGGCTTATCAATTTTTTTACCATGAAGTGCTATAACACGATCATTACAAGTTTTAATAATTCCTTTTATATCAACTGTTAAAACTGCATCATGAACTCCTTCAAGAATAGTTTTTAACATTTCTGCTCTATACTTTTCTTCATATATTGCATCTATAGTTTTAGAGGCAAATGTAATAATCTCTCTGATTGAATCTGTTGTAGCATTTATAAAGATTGAATCCATACCTTTATCAGCCGCCAATTGAGTTACAATAACACCACCAAGTATTACCACTTGTTTCTTCTGTTTAGAAAAGCTTTCAACAATATCTTCTATCTCACTTCGTTCACTAAAGAATTTCACCTTAACGTTTGCATCTATCAAATCTTTCCATTCATTAAAATCAAAGTTAATACCATCCCACAAAACAACAACCATCTCTTTGTGAAAGGTTTTAGCTTTTTTTAATGCCTTTAATATATCAATCGAAGTCATTTCTAATCTTATCACTGGTACTAATGCTTTATCTTTGGCAAATCGATAGGCACCACTTCTTGCAATGAGTACATCAATACCTTTTTTGGACATTTCAAATCCTTGGTATTCAATATTTTCAGGTTCTAAAAGCTCAATATATATAGAACCATTCTTAACTTCCGTAGGGTAAAGATCTACAACAATTTGTTTCATTTCAAGGTCTTGTACAATAATTCCTATTTTCTTATCCATATAACTAACTCCACAAAATATTCTCTTTTATATAAATCTATATACAAAAAGTATATCATAGTGGAACTATGATTTCTACTAATTACTCTGTATATTCTCTAGATAACTCCTCTTTGTTAAGAACTCTAAGAATTCCATATGCTAAGGATTCAAGTTCTGCTTCTCCAGGCATTATTTCTACAGGTGCTATAAAACCAACCTTTTTGGTGATAAAGTCTGTTGTCATTTTTGAGTATGCGATACCACCTGTAATAATGATTGCATCAACCTCACCTTCAAGAACTGCTGCTAATTCGCCAATAGCCTTAGAAACCTGATATGAAAGTGCATCATAATGCAGTTTCGCTTTATCGTCTCCACTCAGTGCTCTATCTTCAATATCTTTAGCATCGTTTGTTCCAAAATAAGCGCTAAAGCCGCCTTTTCCTCTAAGTTTTTTGTGCATAGTTTTCTTATCGTAATCACCGCTATAACATAGATCAATTAACTTTTTGCATGGTACTCTACCTGCTCTTTCAGGTGAAAAAGGTCCTTCATCGTCAGAAACAATATCAATCATTTTCCCTTTTTTATGAGCACTAAGAGATATTCCACCACCTAGATGGGCAATTATAAAATTCATATCCTTATATACTTTACCATACTTTTTTGCAACCTTATGAGCCATTGCTCTCGAATTAAGAGCATGACTTAAACTTATTCGTTTAATTTCAGGCATTCCTGAGATTTTTGCAATATCATCCATCTCATCAACTGCCACTGAATCATAAATATATGAAGGTATATTTATAGGTTCTGCAATTGCATGTGCAATTAAAGCTCCAAGATTAGATGCATGAGGAACAATAGGTCTGTTTTTAAGTCTATCAATCATAATATCATTGACTTTATAAGCTCCTGATTGAACCGGCGGCAAAATACCACCTCGTCCTACAGTTGCTGCTAAGTCACTTACCTGCAACCCTTTGTCCTTTAAAACACTTAAAATACTTTCTTTACGCATATCAAATTGATCTTGTATATTTTCATATTTGTCTAACTTAGCAGTGCTATGTTCAATACTTTCTTTAAACACCAACTCTTTATCGTCATACACCGCTATTTTTGTCGAAGTTGAACCCGGATTTATTGCTAATATTTTTTTGCCCATATTTTCCTCCTTATTTATTGTTATTAAGAATTGGTCAAGGTGTCACTACATATAGTGGTGTAATAAAAGAAACAAAGTTTTGACACCTTGACTCGAATTATTTATATTCTAAATAGTCATTCCAATATTTATGGCTTTTATATTAATCTCAATGAATTTTTTCTTAATATTTTCACGTATAATCTTTTCCCAATCTATGTCAGTAAGATTCATAGATTTTATTAGTACTCCAAGAAGAATCATATTCATAACTTTAACATTTCCAAGTTCCTGCGCCACGCTAACAGCATCAATAACTTTAGCATTAGTTTTATTTATTAATTCTTCATTAATCTTCTCTGGATAATCGATTTTACCAATTATAATAGGCATTGATTCTATTTCATAGTCGTTAACCACTGCCATACCGCCCTTTTTAAGATGATTTAACCATCTAAGTGCTTCCATTTTCTCAAAGGCTACTAGCATATCTGCTCCGCCTATTTCAATAACTGGACTAAGAACTTTTTTACCATAACGCACTTGTGAAGACACTGATCCACCTCTTTGAGACATACCGTGAATTTCACTCATTTTAACATCATGGCCTGCTTCCATAAGACCTAATGTTAATATCTTACTTGCAAGGATTGTTCCTTGTCCACCAACTCCTACCAACATAATACTCTTAATCATCTTATTTTACCTCCTTAGTAATTGCCTCAACAGGGCATACTTGAAGACATACTTCACAACCTACGCACTGAGCTGGATCAATAATAGCTTTACGATTTTTTCTATCAAAAGATAATGCTGGACAACCTGTCTTGATACACTTGCGACAACCAGTACATTTATCAGCTTCTATAATACATTTTTCTGTGAAAGCACCTTTAAATTCTTCCTTATCTTCCGGTGAAAAGCTTTTAAGAGCGCAAGGAAATCTCGTGATAATTACTGAAGGTTCATCTAAATCATACGCCCAATCAAAAGCTTCATTAACTTCATCTAAGATATTAGGATCAATAACTCTAACATGATCGATACCACACGCTCTAACAAGTGGTTCAATTTCTATAGTTTTAGTTGGCATACCTTGAAGGGTATAACCAGAACCAGGATTTTCCTGATGACCTGTCATTCCTGTGATTCTATTATCTAAAATCAAGTTAATTGTATTACTTCCGTTATAAACAACATCTAACAATGAGTTAATTCCTGTATGAAAAAATGTAGAATCTCCAAGAATCGATACAACTCTCATTTCATTGTCTTCTTTCATATTAAAAACATGTTGTGCACCATGACCCATGCTAATACTTGCACCCATTGCAATGATTATATCCATTGCATTATAAGGTGCTGCAAATCCTAAACTATAACAACCTATATCACCTGAAATAAATGTATTTTTTCTTTTGCCTAATTCATAAAAAATTCCTCTATGTGGACACCCTGGACATAACGTAGGCGGGCGGGCTATAACTTTTTCTGTTTCCGAATCAACAGATTCAAGAGTTTCTCCAAATACTGACTTTCTAATAACATCTGATGTCATCTCACCACTGTATGGAAATGTATCACTACCATGGCATTTGATACCAAGAGTTTGAACGAATTCCTCTATAATCGGGTCATTTTCTTCAATTATATATATTTTATCAACTTTTGAAGCAAAGTCTTTAATTAAATTTTTAGGTAACGGGTTAGTAAACCCTAGTTTTAAGTATGACGCATTTTCTCCAAAGACTTCTTTAGCAAAGTTAAAGGCGCAACCTGAACTAATTACACCTACCGACTTATTGTTGATTTCTGTATAATTAAGTGGAGTTATTTCAGTATACTTTTTCATAAGGTTCATGCTATTCTCTACCTTGACACGCCTTTGTCTCGCTATCGATGGCACAACAACATACTTAGTAGCATCTTTAGTGTAATCTTTCAAAGGTACATTTACTCTATCTTCAAGTGTCACAATACCTTTAGAGTGACACACTCTAGTTGTCATTCTAAATAGTACAGGTGTATCAAATGTTTCACTGATATCAAATGCTACTTTCATCATATCTTTACACTCTTGACTATCTGAAGGCTCAAGAAGTGGCATTTTAGCAGCTCTTGCATAGTTACGATTGTCCTGCTCGTTTTGAGAAGAGTGCTGCCCTGGCTCATCAGCAGTTATAATAACCATTCCACCATTAACACCTGTATAAACAAATGTAAACATCGGGTCTGCTGCAACATTAACACCCACATGTTTCATTGCAGTAAAACTCCTTGCTCCTGCAACGGATGCTCCTATAGCACTTTCCATTGCCACTTTTTCATTTGGTGCCCACTCAGCTTTTATATCTTCTTTATAAAGAGCAGTGTTTTCCATAATCTCTGTACTTGGTGTTCCTGGATATGCTGATGCATAATGAACACCTGCTTCATAAGCTCCACGAGCAACCGCTTCATTACCTGTCATTAATTTTTTCATAATCTTTTCCTCCTATATAGTAACAAACTACTTAAGATTTAAATCCCGTTTTTAATGGCTGCACATAATGCTATTGATAAATATTTTTCCTCCGTTGTTGCACCTCTTGATGTAAGAACAATTGGACACTTAGCACCGACTATAAATCCGGCCATTTTTGCTCCTGCAGAATAGACTAGACTTTTACCTAAAACATTGCCTGCATGTATATCATGTACAAGCATAATATCTACATCTTCTGTAACCGGACTATCGAAGCCCTTGATTCTAGCCGATTCACTGCTCATTGCAAGATCGTAAGATATTGGTCCTTCAACAGTACATCCATTTATAGAACCATTTAAACTCATTTGTTTAAGTAAATCTGCATCTACTGTTTCGGGCATTTTAGGATTAATTCTTTCAACTGCAGTAAGGACTGCAACCTTTGGATTATCATAGCCTATTTGTCTAAATGTATTAACCGCATTTTGAAGTATTTGCTTTTTTTTCTCTAGATCCGGATAGGTCATCATTCCCCCATCTGTTACGGCTAGAAGTTTCTTATAACTCTCCATCTCATAAATAGCTATATGAGACATTATATCACCTGTTCGGAGTCCTGATTCCTTATCCACAACAGCTTTTAACAAATCTCCCGTTTGGATTTTACCCTTCATAATGAAGTCTGCTTCACCTGCATTAATCATATCAACGGCTTTTCGTGCTGCATCTACTTCGCTATTTGTATCAATTAATACATCTTCTGATAATACTTCACCAAGATTATTTAACATCTCTTTAATTGCTACAACATTACCTACAAGTATAGGTTCTATCAGATTGTCTTTTCGTGCTTGAATAACTGCTTCTAAGGTATGTTCATCTTGTGCTGCAACAACAACAACCTTTTTAACTGTTTTATTCTTCTGCACAGATTTAATCAATTCATCAAAAGTTTTAAAAACCATTTTCTTCCTCCATTATAATTTCTTCTAATACTATCTACCTAACTATATATGCAATTATCATGCCAACTTTTTATATTCTATGATAACTACGTTGAACGGGATGCATTCGTTTTCAAACTACAAGCAAAAGCAAACACATGTCAATTAAAGTTGACGTATGTTTGCTTTTGTTAACAGTTTATCTATTTTCCCGAGTTGAAACTCCCTTTATTTCTCCAAAATTTATTGCAAAACAAGTTTAGTTACTCGCTATATCACTAATCACAAATACTTTATCAAACCAATTCATAAGAATACCAATTGTAGGTCCAATTGTTAATGCAGATATTAATGTACCAATAGAAATTCCTCGTAGTTCACCAAAAAACACCAAACTAAGAATTACTGCTACACTGCACATAACAATGTCAAACCCTAACTTGAATCGACTTAATTTTATCCCTAATTTAGCTGATACTTCTCTTACAAACACGTCAAACGGTAGAATTGGTAACTGTGATCGATAAAAGAATACAAGTCCTGCTGAAATAGTAACAATGGATATAACAAAAAAACTACCCCTAAGCATATGTCCTGTTAGATTAACATCTTTCATCACATAAGCAAAAAAATCAATTGTATACCCAAACACTACAGATGTGCCAAAGGACATTAAATATCTTGCATCAAATTTTCGAAGCACTATAATCGTTAACAAGAATACAATTCCTTGAACACTATAATTAAAAACCCCAAAGGACACTGTTAAAAATCTCTGACTCAAAACATAAGAAGGACTTGTTGCAACGGTTACACCATAGTTAGCTTTTACCGCAAGTATAATACCAAAACTTAGCAATAATAGTCCCAGTACAAAAGATATATGTTTATTAAGCTTCATTTTGATCTCCTCGTTCTTCTATTCTTTTAAACATTGCATTTTTAAATCTCAATGTGTATAATATTTATAAACACGAAAGCAAATAATTTCATTTTGATGAGGTGATAATATGTCAAATAAAAATAAAAACAAAAATGATAATGTACAAAAAATTTATGCGGATTTAAAATCCAAAATATTAAGCGGCAAACTTAAACATGATGACAGACTAATAGAAGTCACAACTGCTAAAAGTTACGGCGCTAGTAGAATTCATGCAAAAGAGGCTTTTCGTTTACTAGAGAGCGAACGTTTAGTCAAACACATGCCCAATCGAGGTTTTATTGTTCGAGGTGTCACCTCAGACATGATTAATGAAATAGTCGAAATCCGTCAAGCATTAGAAAATGTAATCTTTAAAGAAATTATTAAAACTGCAAGTGATAAGGACCTTCACGATTTGACCAGGCTAGCTAAACGATTCGAAGTATTTGTACATAACGATATGATTGAAGATGCACTTCACGAATTAGATGTATTATACGCAAGGGTATACTCTTTATCTGAATACAAAAGAATCATTAAGATTTTAAGTCAATATGCTGATTATATCGGTTTAGTTCGTAATATGACTATCAAAACCAAAGCGGATCTAGAAGAAGGTGTTATAAACTTTAACAACTTAGTGGGCGCTCTTAACGATAGAGATACTGAAGAACTAGAACGCCAATTAGCACTGCGACACGCTCATTTTAAAAATTAATTCACTTCATCATAACCGGCTAATATAACCGCCATTTTGATACTATTAAGTTTCGCCTCGCTATTGTCTGCTCTAGACGTTATAACCACAGGCGCTGTCGCACCAACCACAACTCCTGAGTATTTCATGTTAGCAAAGTACACTAGTGACTTGAAGAATACATTCCCTACACCTAAGTCGTTTAATATAAGAATATCTGCTTTTCCTGCAACAGGATCTTCAATCCCCTTTATACGCGCCGCTTCTTCAGATACAGCATTATCAAGTCCAAAAGGACCTCCAACCGTAAATTCTTCACTATCTGCATACTTTTCCACAAGTTCTTTAGCGTGTACTGTTGATATAAGTTTTGCATTGACTTTTTCAATAGGAGCCACAATTCCAACTTTAGGACAGACATTCCCAAGTGCGTGTGAAACACTTACTGCGTTTTTTATTATCACCTCTTTATCTTCTAACGAAGGTTCTATATTTATAGCAGGATCTGTCAAAAGAATTAGTCTATCATAACCTTCAATTTCACAAATAGATACATAACTTAGCAAGGCGTTTTTTCTCAATCCATTTTCTCTGCTTAGTATTGCTCTTAGAAATATTGAAGTATCTAAAAGTCCTTTCATAACAATATGAGCTTTTTTATCTTTAACTAATTTCACAGCGATTTCTGCCGCTTCTTTTTCCTCTTTACTATCAATTATCTCAAAACTACTTATATTTAATTTATTATTATTGGCAATTTTAATTATATTTTCTTCATTTCCTACTAAAATTGCATTAATCAAATTTAACTCTTTTGCTTCACAAATCGCTTCAAGAACATGCAATTCATCTGCTGCTGCAACTGCCATTACTTTTCTTTCATTTATTCCTTTTTCACTTATAATCTTATCAATTTCAGCATATTTTCTTATCATTTGTTTTGCTGTCTCCTTTAATCTTTGATTTTCAAGTAGTTTACTTTCAAACGAGTTTACCCATAAGTTTTAATAGCTTCAAGTCCATCAAGGACACGTACTACTCCTTCTTCAAGGGCTTTTAATTCATCTTCACCTGGCACAATAAAAAGTGGCGCTAAAAACGATACTCTATCTTCTACCGCTTTAATTATTTTCTTATCACGAGCTAATCCTCCAGTGATAACAATTCGATCAATTTCACCAGATAATGTTGCTGCAAGAGAACAAATCTCTTTAGAAAGCTTATATGTAAATCCATTAACAACTCTCTGCCAATCTAAGTTAGTCTCTGCGCCGGTCATAACTAATTTCATATCCGTTGTACCTGTATGCGCATAAAATCCACCTTTTCCCACAAGCATACGATCAATTTCCTTTTTAGTATATTTACCTGAAAAACATAACTCAGCTAATTGTTTTGACGGTAGACTTCCTGCTCGTTCTGGAGAAAACGGACCTTCTTCTAAGGCATTATTTACATCAACAACTCTACCTTTCATGTGGGCTCCAACTGAAACACCACCACCTAGATGAGCAACAATAAAGTTACCTTTCTCATATTCTATTCCCATATCAGCCGCCGCCTTTTTAGCTACCGCTTTTTGATTCAATGCATGAAATGCACTAATTCTAGAAATTTCAGGCAATCCTGTATATCTAGCCTCATCAATCATTTCATCTACTACTACAGGGTTAACTGTATAAGCAGGTTTATTATATTTCTTTCCTAATCTATCCGCAATAATTGCACCTAAGTTACTAGCATGATCACCGTAAGTCGAATTGCTCAAGTCATCGAGCATTGCTTGACTAACTGAATACGTGCCTCCTTGCAATGGTTTAAGGAGCCCTCCTCTTCCAACAAATGCATCTACTAATGCAAGCTCTACTTTTTCCTTCTCAAGAATATCATCAATAAATTCAAAGCGATAATCTAACTGATCTGCTGCTTTTTCAAACTTTCTAATCTCTTCGACATTGTGAGCTATGCTCTTATCGAATACTAATTTTCCACTATCAAATAGTGCAATTTTTGTTGATGTAGATCCAGGGTTAATAGCAAGTATTACGTAATCCATAAAGGACCTCCTCTGATTAATTGATTTTTTTACAATTTTTTAAAAAAATATTGTTAACATCTTTACAAATTGCTAACAATGTATTATCATATTAACATAACTATAATAACATAACTAAGTTTTGTATTCAACATCTAGATATTATGAAACATCAATCATAGGAGGTAATAATGGAGATACTATTTAATGAAAGAAGCGTTTTAAAAACAAAGCCCCATCCTAGCGAATTAGGCTTTGGCAAGGAATTTACAGATTATATGTTTATTATGAATTATGAAGAAGGAAAAGACTGGTTTGATCCTAGAATTGTTCCCTACGAAAAAATTCAAATTGAACCTTCTGCAATGGTTTTCCATTATGCGCAAGCTGATTTTGAAGGTATGAAAGCATATAAAACCACCTCAGGAAATATAAATCTATTTAGACCTGAGATGAACATGGAAAGATTAAATCAATCTAACGAAAGAATTTGTATTCCTAAGTTTGACGGAAAATTTGTCTTGTCAGCTATTAAAAAGCTTATTGAAATTGAAAAAGACTGGATTCCAGAAGCTCCTGATACGGCACTCTACATCAGACCTTTTATTATTGCAACAGATCCATTTTTAGGCGTTAGACCATCTCTTACATATCAATTAATGGTTATATTATCACCTGTAGGAGCATATTACAAAGAAGGTATTAACCCTGTAAGTATCTATGTTGAAACAGATTATGTTAGAGCTGTAAGAGGTGGCGTTGGTAATGCAAAAGTTGCCGGCAACTATGCAGCAAGTATTAAAGCACAGATGGAAGCTAAGGCAAAAGGATTTGCACAAGTACTTTGGCTTGACGCTGTAGAGAGAAAGTACGTAGAAGAAGTTGGCACCATGAATATATTCTTTAATATAGATGGCACCATCATTACGCCTAAGCTTAGTGGAAGTATTCTACCTGGAATAACAAGAAATTCAGTTATAACTTTCCTAAAAGACAAAGGTTATACAGTAGAAGAAAGAAAAATAACTATTGACGAAGTTTTTACCGCTTCACATGAAGGCAAGTTAAAAGAAGTCTTTGGAACAGGCACCGCTGCTGTTATATCACCTGTTGGAAAACTTTCTTATTATAATGAACTTATCGAAATTAACGATAATAAAATAGGCGAAACTTGCAAATTAATTTACGACAATATCACCGGCATTCAAAACGGAACAGTAGAAGACAAATTCAATTGGATTGTCACCATATAGATAATTCACAAATTAATGAATTTTATAGTTTTATGATTTTATAACTCCATGATTTTGCATATTAATAGTTTTACAAATTTATGATTTTACAGCTTTATTTATAGAAAGGCGATAAAATGAAAAAAGTAATATTTAAACACGATGAGTGCAAAGGCTGCGGACTTTGTGCGGCAGTTTGTCCGAAAAAAATTATATTTTTTGATAAATCAATCAATCCTAACGGATTTCATCCTGCAACTGTAGATGAACAGGACAAGTGTATTTCATGTGGTTTCTGCGCCACAATGTGCCCTGATTTGATTATTACTGTGAGAAAAGAGGTATAGTATGAAAAAAGTGTTAATGAAGGGCAACGAAGCCATCTCAGAAGCTGCAATTCAAGCAGGATGCAAGTTCTTTTTTGGCTATCCTATTACTCCACAAAATGAAATTCCGGCATACATGGCAAAGCATCTACCAAAAGCTGGTGGACGCTACACACAAGCTGAATCTGAAATTGCTGCTATTAATATGGTTTACGGAGCAGCCGGTTGTGGTGCAAGAGTTATGACTTCTTCATCAAGTCCTGGAATGAGCCTGAAGCAAGAAGGAATTTCATATCTTGCAGGTGCACAGTTACCTTGTGTTATTGTAAATATTATGAGAAGTGGTCCTGGCTTAGGTGGAATATTACCAGCACAATCTGATTACTTTCAAGCTGTAAAAGGCGGAGGACACGGTGATTACAATCTTATCGTATACGCTCCTTCAACTGTTCAAGAAGCTGTTACTTTAACCATGGAAGCATTTGATGTTGCCGACTTATATCTAACTCCAGTTATGATTCTTGGTGATGGTATATTAGGACAAGTTATGGAACCTGTTGAGTTTATCCCTCCTAAGAAAAGGAAACTTCCAAAAAAAACATGGGCAACTACCGGTAATGATGGTTCAAGACCTAACAATCTTATCAACTCACTATATATCGAAGCTGACGTACTATACGAACGCACATTAGCACAATACAAAAAATATGATTTAATTAAGGAAAAAGAAACCAGGTACGAACTATATAACACAGCAGATGCAGAAGTTATTATTGCAGCATATGGATCAACTGCACGAATTGTAAAAAGCGTGATTGATGGCCTATTAGAAGAAGGCATAAGAATCGGACTAATTCGCCCCATCACTGTATGGCCATTCCCATATACTATATTTGAAGAATATGCATCAAGTGATAAAGTTAAGAAATTTTTAACTATTGAAATGAGCATGGGACAAATGATAGAAGATGTTAAACTTGGAGTTAATGGTAAAAAACCAGTTGATTTCTTTGGGAGAACAGGTGGAAAAATTCCGACATATGATGAAATCAAAGGAAAAGTTATAGAAGTAATTAGGGAGGTAACAGCATGAAAACAGTTTTTGAAAAAACCAAAGGCTTAACAGACAAAACATTTCATTATTGTCCAGGGTGTACACATGGTATAGTTCATAGACTTGTAGCCGAATCTCTTGTAGAATTAAACGTTTTAGACAAAGCAATAGGCGTCGCACCTGTAGGTTGCTCAGTTTTTGCATATGAATATTTCAACTGTGATATGCAACAAGCATCTCACGGAAGAGCTCCTGCAGTTGCTACAGGAATAAAACGTGTTTTACCTGATAGTATAGTTTTCACTTATCAAGGCGACGGTGATTTAGCTTCTATTGGATCAGCTGAAATCATGCATGCTGCTGCTAGAGGTGAAAACATTACTGTCATATATGTAAATAATGCAATTTTTGGAATGACTGGCGGCCAAATGGCTCCTACCACTCTTATTGGACAAGTTACAACCACAAGTCCTAACGGAAGAGACCCGCTTACTGACGGTTATCCAATTAATATGTCTGAAATGTTGGCTCAACTTATTGGTTCTACTTATATTGAACGTGTTTCAATAACCAATGTAAAAAATGTTAAACACGCAAAAAAAGCAATTAAAAAAGCTTTTGAAAACCAGATTAATAATAAGGGATTTTCTATGATTGAGATACTTTCCACTTGTCCTACTAACTGGGGAATGACCCCATTAGATTCTCTTAAGTGGTTAGACGAGAAGATGCAAAGTGTTTTCCCTTTAGGTGTTTTTAAGGAGGTAAAATAATGGAAAAAATGATACTTGCAGGTTTTGGTGGTCAAGGAATAATGAGCATGGGACAAATGATAGCCTACGCTGGAATGGTTGAAGATAAAAACGTAACATGGCTTCCTTCATACGGACCTGAGATGCGTGGCGGAACAGCTAATTGTAACGTTATTGTTTCAGATAAAGATATTGCTTCTCCAATAGTTGATCACGCATCAACAGTAATTGTAATGAACAAGCCATCACTTGAAAAATTCGAACACTATGTTGCTCCTGGAGGAAACCTTTATATTAATAGTTCCCTAATAGATCACAAAGTAAGCAGAACTGACATTCATGTACATTATATTCCAGCAAGCGATATAGCTGTAGAAATAGGCAATGTTAAGGTTGCAAACATGGTTCTACTTGGTGCTTTGCTCAAAATCAGTAAAGTTATTACCGAGAAGTCTGTACTTGATGCTTTATCTAAAGTTCTTGGTTCAAGTAAAACTCATCTCTTTGAGATTAACGAATTAGCACTTGAAAAAGGTGCCGCACTAGTTAGTAACACTAACCCAAATATAGCAATGTAAGCTTTTTAAAATATAACTCCGCTGTTAATTATTCCTTTCGTTTCAAGCAATGATTTTACTTTTTTCATCTCAATCAAGTCTTGTTCTGATAGCATATACTTTAACAGCGGATTTTTAAGTTTTCCAATACCGTGCTCTGCGGCTATTGAACCATTTAGCTTAACAACATGTTTAGCCCATTTTATAACGGTTTCTTTAGCTACTTGGTATTGTTTATAACTATCTGGAATTAAATTAACATGCAAATGGTTATTACCAATATGTCCAAATATAATGCCTTCATAATTTTCTTCTTGAATTTCTTCTTTATACATGTTCAGAACTTCATTTAAGTCCTTATTAAGAACTGCCATATCCGTTCCTATCTTATGTAATCTAACATCCATAAGTTTTCTTCTAGCTATTAAAATGTTAATACATTCAGGTACTGCATGCCTAATTTTTTTTAATTTATTGTAATCTGACGCCTCAAGTCCTAACCATTGCTCCTCTTTATTAATACCAAATACATCCATTTGATTCCATAACTGCTCCATAATTTCATCTAGTTGCTCATCTGATTCTAGATGAAATTCAAGATATATTCCTCCATCATAATCTGTTGATATTAACGGAAGTGCTTTTATCTCCATCTTATCCTCTCTAAATAAATTCAAAAGTTCAAAAGTTTTTTGATCAAAATATTCAATTGCACATAGATTTTGCAAGCCGCTCTCCCTTAGCCACTTTACAAAATCAGTCATTCTATTATCTTTATTCATAAACAACATAATTCCAAATATTATTTCTGGCTTATTAATAAGTCTTAATTCTACTTCCGTAATAACACCTAAAATTCCTTCAGCACCAATAAAAAGATCTATTAAATCCATTTCTTCCTGATAAAATAGACCTACTACATCTTTTAATTGATTACAGTGTTCATGCCATGATGGTAGTGTTTTAATTTCAATATCAAATACCTTAGCTAAATCCAAATACTTGTACTGACCTCTTCTTATATTTATTTTTTTCGAAGGTGTTATCACACATATTGACTCCACAAACGCACGCACTGATCCATAGGCATACGAACAGGCCCCAGAGGCATCACAAGCCACCATTCCACCTATTGAAGCCAGTGTTTCTGTTGGATCTGTAGGAAACATCTTTGCCGACTCTTTTTTAAATTTTTTATATACCCTTATTGCTTCAGTATCCCAATCTGATATATTAATATTTTTACTAGTAATTATATCATTTAAATCTTTTAATAACACTCCAGCTTCAACTTTGATTGTATAATAATCCTTGTCTTTATTGTAAGACATATCTATAATTTTATTCATTTTAGAAAGATTAATTATCGTTCCACCATCTGGTACGCCACCACCACAAATACCAGTTAACCCACCTTGAATAGTCATAGGAATATTATTAGAATAACAATTATTAACTAGTTCTAGTACATCATCTGTACTATGACAAAAAACCAATTTATCTGCCTGACCTGTTAACAAAGATTCATCTTTTAAATAATCAGTATAATTTTCTAATTCTGTAATCACTTTCATAAATCTAGCACCAACTTATAATCCTCTATAATTCCAATGTCAGCATAGTTAAATATTCTTGCGCCACTATCCTTATTAATAGCAATGATTTTCTCCGAACTAAGTATTCCATTAATAAATGGTGTAGCTCCCGAAACACCTATACAAAGGCATACTTTTGGCGATACAACTTTTCCTGTTTGACCAATAAGCTTATGTAGTGGTAACCAATTAAAATCGATAACCTTTTTGGTTCCTCCCACAACTGCACCAATAGACTTAGCATATTTTTCAATCTGTTGTACATTTTCTTTACATCCCACACCATATCCACAAACAATAACTATATCGGCTTTTGTAATACTCTCTTGTTCAACTATTTCTATGTAGTTACTTATAATAACCTTCTTTTCAATGCTATTTTCTAGTTCAATATATTTAACAGAAATTTTCTTAGAATAATCAATGTTTGATTTTATTGTTTTAAGATTAGATCTAAATCCAATTATTACAGGTAATTCAACTTTGATAGAACAATTAATATTTCCACCATATACTGGTTTAGTAAGCATACTGTCCTTATGTTCAAAATCAATACTTATTCCAACACAATCTAAATATCCATCCATTTTATATTTATAACATAGCTTTGGAATTATCAAATCTTTATTTTCTTTAGTAGCAACAATTAGAATTTCAGGTTTATTATTATCTATATATTGTTCAATTACTTTCAAATATTGTTCAACCTTATTGTATCCAATTCCTACTTTTTCTTTGGATTTATTAGGTTTTACAATAATAATATCAATATTACATTCTTCTAATTCTTCAGGCTTACAATTTGAGATAACTAAATCAATAGCTTTTTGTATTTCATTAGGTATTTCACTAGGTATTCCCTCTATATTTCCATCACCGATTATACCGATTTTCATCCTATCGCACCTCGATTCTTAGAATACTCGAGTAATAATTCCTGTAATTGATCCTGCAAACTCATATCTTCCCTACTTTGCCAATAAATACAGTGCTTATTAGTTTTATTGACTTTAAGCTCTACTATGTTCAAGAGATTTTTATTACTTTTCATAAGTTTTTTACTAATATGCAAACTTTCTTTAGGTATTATAACTTTGATTTCCTGTTTCTTTGCTTCCATTGTTTTTTTGAGTGTTGCCATTCTAAGGAATTTATTCCCTGACTGACTAACCGTAACTACAATCGGTCCTTTAACACTTATATGTTCAATACCTTCTTCTACTATGCGGCTCAAATGATATATTCCCTGTTTATATTCAATTTCAGTTACTAACGTAAAGCAAGGCCACCCTAGCTCTTTAGCTAGGAGTTGACCTGTTAATCCATGACTATAATTATCTGCCTGTCTTCCACATAGTACTAGCTCAGCATCTTTAGTATCTTCAATAACTGATGCTAACATTTTTGCTATTGCACTTGGCGTGTATTCAGCTTTTTCTACTACATCTATTCTTATTGCTTTTTGTACTCCAACTGCCAAAGCTTTTCTAAGAATAGATTCTTTAGATTTATCACCAACTGTAATAACATGAGTATTGATCTTCTGTGCTTCATCGACTAATCTAAGCATTAATTCCAAAGCAGTTTCATCATAGGTATTCATTATTTTGTTAGCATAGCTAATATCAATACTTTTACCATCTTCTTGAATAAACCAATCGTCTGTTAATACCATATCTAAATCTTGCACTTGTTTAATACAGCTAATAATTGTCATGTCATTCCTCACTTTTTAATCTTGTGGAATTAGAACACCTTGATTCATAATACCATTTGGATCAAATGCATGCTTTAGTTTTGTTAGCATCGGATAAGCTGATCCTAGTTCTTCTTTCATCCATTTTGTTCTGTAACGACCCACTCCGTGGTGATGTCCTATTGAACCATTATACTTAAGTGTCGTTTCTATAATAATACCAAATAATTGATCATATGTCTTCTGTGCCGCTTCAATTGTTGGTGCACACATAGCACCGAACATAAAGTAAATATTTGTTCCTTGCATATAACTGTGTGATGAGTGTCCTGTTACTGCAACAATATGTGAAACTTCTGCTTTTACTCTTTCAATAACCTCATCATAGATTTTTCCTATATCAGACCACATTGCTGATATTTCACAAGTATCTGCAACTGCACCTTGTTTAGCGTACATATCAAGATGGTCACATATATCATTACGGTGTACTAACCATATTTCAAGTGGTTTACTTCCAAGTGGTCTTGCTCCATACTTAAGAGCTACTTCTTCTACAGCTTTTCCTTCTAAATTCGCAAAACCTTTTGGTCCTTCTGATAAAAATAACATAATGCCTTCATTTTCTTTAACAAATGGTCCATAACTTTCAGCCGCTTCTGTTTTATCATGTAACCTTGCAACAGCTGGTTTCCAGCCTGCTTGAACAATTTCCTTAATAATTGATAAACCTTTTGAAAAATCATCAATTGCAAAAGCTTGCATAACTCTTTCTGTAGCAAGTTTAAATATCTTTACAGTGACTTCTGTAATAACACCAAAAGCTCCTTCTGAACCTAACCAAATATGGCGAAGATCAGGGCCTGTTGACTTACGAGGATTATTTTTAATCTTAGTTAATTCACCACTTGGAAGTATGCCTTCTATTCCAACTAACAAATCTTCTATTCCGCCATATAATGTTGAAAATTGCCCAATACTTCTTGTTGCAACTAATCCACCCATTTGAGCCATTGGTAATGATTGTGGGAAATGTCCTGTTGTATATCCTTTTTTGTTAAGTGTCTCTTCTAGCACTTGTAATGGCACACCTGACTGAGCTGTAACCGTTAAATTTTCTTCATTAATCTCAATAATTTCATTCATTTCACTAAGATCAATAACAACACTATGTTCTGGTGTTTCAAGGCCTAAACAAACGCCTGACCCCCCAGTTCTTGGAATACTAACAATCTTTTCTTTGTTAATAAACTCCATTACCTTTATCGCTTCTTCTTTAGTATGTATTTTTAAAATACATGTTGCTAACTCTTTAGGTTCCCAACCAAAGTGCTTTTGCACCATTCTAAGACCTGTAATATCAGTTGCATATTCTTGTAATATTGTAACTTCTGTTACCACTCTATCTTTGCCTAATACACTTTCAAAAAACTCTACAATTTTCACTTGTTCCATTATAATTCTCCTTATATTCCTTATTAGATTATTGTTCTAGTTGCAATTATATCCACACCGGTTTCACCGATATTCTTAACAATTATGTCACCTCTTAAAACTGGGGTATCTACTGTTATTTTGTACAACTCCTTTGCCAATTCAATTAACCTTGATTTTGGAATCTCGTCAGTACTGATAACAGGTAATCTCTTAATTTTAGCGTTTTCAATTTTTACCGTTGTAGTTATCATTCGCTTAGGGTCATTATATTCATTAACACCAAAAACCCTACCTCTTTTACATTGATTTCCATTCACCTGCACTTCATTGTCTTTTTCATCTACCGATAAAATACAACTTACAGGACATACGATACATGTGAACTTTTTCATTCTTTTGACACCTCCATAACATTAACTGTGATTTTCTTATCGCCTTCTTTAATATTGCTGCTAATGATTTCTTCTACTAACATTTCTGGCGGCAATACCACTCTATGTTTTTTCTTATAATAAGTTTCATCATTACCTACAGCCGTAACTTCAACTTTTTCTAGTTTCTGTTTAACTCTAAAATATAGTGGCAGTTTTTCTTCTAGGTTATGTTTTCTAACGTATTGAGGAACAACAAAAGATACATTTTCACCAGGCTCTAACCTTGTTATTGGCTTATCCATTTTAAGTTGTCCTTTAACATACTTAGCTGCACCTCTTCCTGCTAATTCACCAGTCAAGGATACATAATCTACTAAGTCAAACACCGTTACCACATTTCCTGCTGCAAATACTCCTTCCATAGAAGTCATAAAATACTCATCGACAACAGGCCCTTTTGTTCTTGTATCTATATTGATATTTAATTGATTTGACAACTCATTCTCTGGTATTAGTCCCACAGCTAACACTAACAAGTCACATTCAATATATTCTTCACTACCCTTTATTACTTGACGATCTTTATCTACTTTTGCAACGGTCACACCTTCTAGTTTTTTATTACCATGTGTACGAATCACCGTTGTTGATAAATGTAGTGGAATATTGTAATCAACTAAGCACTGTGCAATATTTCTTGTCAAACCTCCAGGCGATTCCATAAGTTCATAAACTCCTTTTACTTCTATCCCTTCAAGAGTCATACGCCTTGCCATAATTAACCCAATATCTCCAGAACCTAAAATCACTGCTTTTTCACCTGGAAGATATCCTTCAATATTTATATATCTTTGTACAGTTCCTGCTGTTAACACTCCACTTGGTCTCGTTCCCCAAATAAAAGCTTGAGACCTTGTTCTCTCACGGCATCCCATTGCTAGTATTATGGCACCACACTTGATTTCTGTAATACCATCAATTTCATTCATTGCATATATTACTTTATCCTTAGTTATCTCAATAACAATAGTTTTATCAGCAATTTCAATTTTTCGTTCTTTCACTTCAACTATAAAATTATCAGCATACTCACATCCTGATAATCGTTTACCGAACCTGTGTAAACCAAATCCGTCGTGGATACATTGTTGCAATATACCACCTAAACTACTATCTCTTTCAATAATCAATACATTATCAATACCTTGTTTTTTTACTTCTATTGCCGCGGCTAGCCCCGCTGGACCACCACCTATAATGACAACATCAACCTGTCTCTTATTCACTTTTTTCTCCCTTCAGACGCGACTTTGTCTGTGTAATACATAAGAATTTTCACCTTTTAATGTTACTTTTGTTAAAGGTATCTCTAATTCTCTTGCAATGATTTCAAGCACTCTAGGTCCACAAAACCCGCCTTGGCAGCGTCCCATACCTGCTCTTGATCTGCGTTTAATCGCATCTATCGTTGTTGCTGGTATAGGTGAGTGAACAGCATCAATAATTTCTCCTTCAGTAATTAATTCACACCTACAAACAATATTGCCGTATTTAGGATTTTTCTTGATTAATTTGTCTTGCTCTTCGTGACTTAAATCTCTGAATTTTGGTTTTGCTACCCTAATAGGATTATAGTCAGATTTAATTTCTAAATTACTGTTTTGTTTAAATAATATCTCTTCTACCATCTCAGCAATAGCAGGAGCTGATGCAAGTCCAGGAGATTGTATTCCTGCAACATGAATAAATCCATCAACTTTTCTAGATGCTTCAACAATGAAATCTTCTTTATAGTCAGCTGCTCTAATACCTGCAAAATATGTGATAATCTCACTTTTTTTCACTTCATCAGTAACCCCTCTACCAAGCTTAATAATATAGTCCATATCTACAGCATCTACAGACTTATCTTCCTTATCATAAACTTCTACAGCATTTGGTCCCCATAATAAATTGCCTTCAGGTGTAACACTTGCTCCACCACCTTTGGAATTATTACTTCTATCTGAATCGCTCATAAGACCTACAGGTGTATTAAGATATCCTTTACGATTCTTATCAATAATTGCTATTGCTCCACGCCTTGCATGTATTGTGTAAAAACAATCATCAACCATTTTTGCAATGTTATCAGCATACACTCCTGCACAATTAATAACTGTTTGACACTTTATTGTCGAATGATTTGTTATTACTTCTTTAATACTTTCCTTTTCCTTTACAATATCAATTATCTGTGTATTAAATTTAAAGGTTACTCCATTCTCCGCTGCATTTTCTGCAAGTGCACTACATACTTCAAAAGGTTCAACAAGTCCCATAGTTGTTAATAAAAACCCACCTATTGGTTCGCCTTTAAGATTAGGTTCTAGTTCCCTTACTTCTTTGGTATTTAACCATTTCATCCCAGGAACTTTCATAGCCTGACTTAAAGGCTTAATTAATTTTCCTATACCTGTATATTTAAGAAATTTTAATATTTTAAATTTATTCACATCTTTTTTGTTATAAAAAACAAGCAGTGACCCTGTTCTTTTTAATTCAAAATCTAATTCTTCGGATAATTTTGTATACATTTCATTTCCACGTAAATTCAACTTTGCCTTTAGTGTGCCAGGTTTAGCAAGTACTCCAGGATGTATATTTCCATTATTAGCTTTAGTCGCCTCTTCTGCTATGTCACTATTCTTTTCAACCACCATAACATTTAAATTGTATTTACTAAGATTTCTTGCTATTGCACAACCAGATATTCCAGCACCGATAATAACAACATCACAGCTTTCACTAATACTATTGTTTTTAACTTCCTTAATCTTTTTAGAATAATCAATAATATTTGGTTTTATATCTTTCGATATCATATCATTAACAACATTTCTAACACCTTTAACATTTGCTACTTTATGCCCTGCATCAACAACCTGTTTCCAATATAATGCTGTGCCATTTAATGTTACAATTTTATCCCTTGAGACGGATGCCGAAATATCATAATCAGCTATTTTATTCATATCTGCTATAATTTTTCTAATACGTTTCTCCATCATTGTTCACTCACTTTCTAATCTTTAGTTCTATCATTTTCTTATATACCGGTTGTAAAGATTTATAAGTTAATTCATATACTTCTTCAAAAAGTTGATTATATCTTCTTGCAACTATCGCTTCTGGCTTGTAGGTTTTCGTTATTTGAATCATTCTATTACTAGCTTCGGTAATCCCTTGATAAACGCCAAGATATACATAACTAAGTATTGCTGCTCCAAGCCCTGTTGTTTCATGAGATTGCACCACATATACTTCTTTATCAAAAATATTAGCTAATACCTGACACAATATTTTACTTTGGGACCCACCTCCTGAGAGACCTATTCTTTGAACTTCTTTATGTGTTTTTTTCTCAATACTTCTTATTCCTTCTTTAATTGAATAAGCCAACCCTTCCACTAGCGCTCTATAAAAATGAATTCTTGTATGTTTATCATTTAAACCAATAAGTGTTCCTGAAGCTCCCGGACGTCTTACATCACTCATCCAAAAAGGTTGCATTAGGAGTCCATCTGCTCCAGGGGCTACCTTATCTAGCTTTTCATTAAGTATGCGTTCAATACTTATCTGTCTATCATTAGATTCTTTTTTTTCAAGTTCAGCAAACTCCTCGATAAACCAGTTTATCAACCAAAACCCTCTTGTTATACCAAGTTCTGGATTATACTTACCTTTTATTGCAGCCGGATAAACTGTGCCGTATTTATATAATGGCATATGAGTATCTGTTGTCGTCTGTACCGTTACCATCGAGCCTAATGATACGCTTACTGTTGTTTCGTCTAAGCAACCAATACCAAGTGTTTCACATGCTTTATCTGACCCACTTGCAACAACCGGTAATCCAACTGGTAAACCAAGTAACTTCCCACTTTCTTCTGTAAGATTTCCTATTAAAGAACCCGGTTCAACAAGTTCAAACAAATGTTCTTTATCTACATGAAATACTTTTCCTTCTATATCAGTCTTTTTAGCCCAATCTTGCCGTTTTGCACTAAAAGGGATATAACCACTTGCTGCTGTGCGAGAATCCTTATACTGACCAGTGAGTTTGTAATTAATATAAGTTGATATAAACAGTAATTTATGAACTTTTGCCATGATTTCAGGCTCATTCATCTTCACCCAATGATAAGGACAACCTCTATTATAACTGTCTACAATATTCCAAACTTTCATTAATTTATATGCTTTTTTTTGCATTTTTGTGATGTTATAATTTTTATCTGCTTTTCTTGTATCCATCCAACTTATTGCCTTTTTAAGTGGTTTCCCATCTTTGTCTACAAAAACACTAGTACTTCGTTGAGATGCTAATGTTAATGCCACAATATTAGCCATTATTTCTGGCTTCTGTTTTCGAAATTTTTGTACCACTTCACATGCACTATCCCAAAAAATATCAGCATCCATCTCGATAAATCCTTCATCGTTCATTTCATACTTAGGGTACTTAACTTTATCTACACCTAGCAACACTCCACTTGCATCGTATACAATACCTCTCATACTCTGCGTACCACAATCAAGTACAAATACATATCCTGTCTCCAACTTATTTCCTCCCGTATTCAGTCGAACATTCAGACGTCCGGACGTCTGTGTGTTTATAATAATCTTTTTTAATCTATTTGTCAATACAAAAAGAGCCTTATTTAGTAGGAAATAGTTTCATTACTTACTCTATCTTCTTTGTATCTTTTAATGAAATCATACGCTTCATTGATTTTAGCAATACGATCATTAGCGTATTTCATATAATCATCAGGCATTCCATCAGCAATCATTTTGTCAGGGTGATATTCTTTAACTAATTTTCTGTACGCCTTTTTTACTTCTGACATTGTAGCATTCTTATCCACTCCTAGAATCTTAGCATTTTTTTCAAGTAAATCTTCTTGTGAAGCTCCGTTAATACCAAAGCTTCTTTGATTATAATTTCTTTGCCCATAATTATATTGTGAACCATAACTGGCATAACTGGCATCTCTAAAGCCACCATTAGCAAAATAATTCTTAAGACTATGATATTCATATTCAGAAAGACCTAGTTCAATTACGATTTTCTTAATCATCGTTTCTTCATTGCTATTTAAGTTTGTGCCTTTAAGACCTATACCTAGCAATAAATAGCTCACCGACAAAATAAATCTTCTATTATTATGATACAATTTAATCACTCGAACGAATTCTTCATATTCCTGTGAATGATCCTTCCCATAATCAAATGCCAATTGATATGTTGCAAGTTCACTTGAACTGATTCTAAAATTCGTTGTTATAAATTGTTTAATTAAATTAACTTCTTCTTTACTAACATGTCCATCAGCCTTTGCCACTATAGCAGATAGTGCCATAATTGAGGCAATTACTGGGTTCTTATCTTTAAATGCTGCTTCATCTTTAAGGTAACTTTTGAATTTTGGTATTTTTCTTGGAAGTAAAAATACTATAATTATTAACCAAGGATAAAAGAATGTTACTATCCCCCAAAAATAACTATTTCTTCCTTTTATCCATGCACTAAACCCTGCTATTAATGCTATTATGGCCGTAAATACAAACCCTATTACATCAAACCCAAATTCAAAAATACTACTAATTAATTCCATCATTTTCATCACTCTTTCTGCTAAATTCTAGTCATCTATTCAATCTAATTACTGTATACTTTATGTATCAAATGGTTAGGGAAATTTACTTTGACACCCTAATAATATAAGTATACAGATAAACGACGAAGAAATTATGAAGAAACCATAAAAACTTTATTAAAATATTTTAATCACACTTAAGAGTCATAATCAATTTTAACTGTATACTTTTAACACTCTAAGCAACTATCAACATCAAATATACAACTGCCATTGAGCCAATAATTGATACAATCATACCACCTTTAAAGTAGCTATATATCGCCGCAAACCCCAAGCCAATTACAGAGGCCACCGGTTCTCCCGGAATTGATGTGATTGCTCCTGGTATTATCAATGCACCAAGTGCTGTATAAGGTACAAACTCTAAGAATTTTTCAACCTTCTTAGGCAAATGCTTTCCTGAAAAAGTAAAAAATGGAATGATCCTAGGTATATATGTGACAATCATCATTCCAATAATAATAATAATTGTATCATTCAACGTTGGTCTCCTCACTTTCTTTAGATGTATTATACATAAACACTCCTAAAATCGATACTAAGATAATAGACACTACAATACTCCATCCTTCAGGCATATATAATAATTCTCTAAGCATACTATTAGTAATTCCAGACAAAACTGCCAATATAATTGCTTTATTCGTCTTCTTCATTTCTGGAACCAAAAGTGCAGTAAACATAGCATAAAGCCCGATATTCATACTTAATTGTACTTTATCCGGCAATATACTTCCTATCAAAAACCCGGCACCTGTGCCAATTACCCAACCAGAGTATCCTAACAATTCCATAGGAAGCATATATTTAGCTGTGATCTTCCCTTTTGCAAAAGAAGCTACTGAAAAGGACTCATCTGTAACAAAAAAACCGATTACAAGCTTTGCTATCGGTTTTTTAAGTTTTAATTTTGATGCTAAAGATGCACTCATCAAAAAATGTCTGAAGTTTAAAAACAATGTAGTTACAATAATTTCAGCCGGACTAACACCTAATGCAATCATACTAATCCCTATAAATTGTGCCGCTCCTGCAAATACAATAGCAGAAAAAGCAATCGACTCATAAAGTCCTAGTCCTGCTCCCTTTGATAACATTCCAAAAGCCATTGCAATAGGAAAATAACCTAAACAAACAGGTAATCCATCTATTAATCCATTATATACTGTCAATGTTTCTATATTTGACTTTATTTTTATTTTTTCATTTGTAGTTACTTTCATTTTCTGTCACTCCTAAGATGATCTAACTCTATCCTCTTTTCATTAGTTCCATATAAAAACTTAAACATCTTTCTATGTTTTCTAGAGAAATTCTTTCATTTGTATTATGTATAGTAGCAATCTCTTCTTTAGTTACTTTGACAGGTGCAAATCTATAAATATTAGTACAAATACTTTCATATTTAACCGAATCAGTTCCTGCAAGAACAACATAAGGCGCTACAAGAACACTACCAAACACTTCCCATATTGTATCTCTGATTCGTTTGTAACCTACTGAATCTGCACTTGAGATGATTGACGGTTCCTTATGTTGGCCAATTAAAATATCAACTTCCATATCTTTTGCCTGTTTATTAATATGATTAACTACCGCTTCTATTGAATCTCCAAGAGCAATTCTAAAGTTAAATGTAACAGATGCATATTTTGGTAATACATTTGCTGCTACACTTGCTGATGACATTGTGGCTGCTGTTGTTGTTCTTAGCAATGCATTTCCCATATTTGATTTTGAAAATATTTTCATAAACAAAGGTTTAAATAACCATAGATTTGCCAAAATCACTCTATTAATTATTCCCATTTTCGGACCTACAGTTTTAAGAAAACCTTCGACTGGAGACAATAACTTCATTGGCATTTGATTTTCTTCCATACTATTAATCAACTTACTTACTTGCCCTAGCGCTGTATGTTTAGGCGGCATAGACGCATGTCCACCTTCCCCTCGTATGGTTACAGTTGCATCTAGATAACCCTTTTCTCCAATACCAACAACGGCAACCGGTTCGCTAATTCCCGCTATAGAATTAGTTGCAATAACTCCACCTTCATCAAGAATATAATCAATTAATATCCCTTGTTTTTCTAGGTGCGTTGCAATATTAGTAGCACCATCATTTCCTCCAGTTTCTTCATCGTGACCAAAAGCTAAGTAAATATCTTCTTTTGGTACAAATCCTTGTTCTAACAATCTTTCTACAGATTCCATGGCACATATTAATGTGTTTTTAGTATCTAGTGAACCTCTTCCCCATAAAAACCCATCTTTGATTGCTCCTGAAAATGGATCCTCTTTCCAATCTGAATAAGAACTTTTTGAAACTGGCACAACATCTATATGTGCCATATAAAGAGCTGGTTTACCACAGCTATTATTTCCCGCCCATTTATATAACAAACTATATTTATTAATAACTGTTCGTTCTAAATTTTTGTGTAATAACGGAAACTCTTCTTGAAGCATTTGGTGAAATTTTTCAAACTGACTATAATCATTTTTTGTTTTATCCTTGTATCCAATCGTTTGTATTTGAATTGCTTTAGATAGTTTATTTACTAAGGAATCAACTTTCTTGATTTTATTTGTAACGGTCTCATTACTTGGTATTTCAGTTTTAAAATTCAATGTGTTTATTATGATTATCCCAATTAATAGAATAACCACCGTAATTCCGATATATATTCCAATCATTTTAAACCTCCTTTAAAAAACCTTTTTTATACATAACTTTTGCCGAAAGCACAGATAACAATCCCATAACCGGTATCAATGCTCCTTCTGTACCACTAGGTATTGGAAAAATAACAAATATCAATACTACAATTATAATTGGAACAACCGCCAATTTCCATTGTTTAAGTATCCAATAACCTGCTAAAGCACCAAATAGCGCAGGTAAAATCTGCATAAAAGCAGGTTGCAGTACCTCTGCCTCTAGTAAAGGTTGTAATGGAACCAATAAAATCATACCTATAAAAACAATAATTGTTGTTACAATAGATGAAATCGCAACTGCAATTGTTGCAATAACCTCTGCTTCATCTGATTGTGGCTTAACCTTAGCATTTTCAATACATGTTAAGGCGCATGGAATCTTAAGATTAGTCAAATTTCCAGTCACAAACACAAGATAAGAAGCACTAGATCCTAACATAGGTGTGTAAGTTAAAAACTCGGCAACTGCAATTGGAATATATATAACACAAACTGTACCAATTCCAATTAATAATTTGTTTACTGGTGGAAAAATTCCAAAGTATAAACTAACAAGGGTAGGAGGTAAAAACAACATTGCAAAAGCTATTCCTGCTGTTAACCTTCCCAATCGGTGAACTCTATCTTCATATGCCATAATATCCCCCTAACCTATTCCTATCGATGTAAACAAAACAGCAAAAGCCATCCCTGATATCATACTGACAGATAAAGCAAAGTCATTAATCCAGTTTTGTTTAGTTTTATTTCCAATAAAAGTTAACAATAACATAACAGCTGCACTGCATAACATAACCACTAGCCCTAGACCACCTTTAGCAATAGGTTGACCAAGGAATACAGATAACATTCCAAAAAACAATGCATTAACAAGTATTTCTGCCCACTTCGAGTCCTTTTTTGCTACTTTTTTCATTTTGTTTTGATAACGTTTTAAAGCGAAGATACATAACAAAAGTCCCCAAATAATACCTATCGTCATTATCCACATAGAATTTGCAAATACTTCTCCTGTATAATTTGGGTCTCCTAAGTTTTCAACTCCCATAACTTTTGCTCCAATACCTGCTGCTATTAATTCATAGCTTTGAGAGCCAATAACTGATAATCTCATCCACGAGAAAGGAATTCCTAAAACCGGAGCAATAGCAATTAGTGAAATAACAATTGGAATCGATGGCACAATGGCAAATACTGCGCTAGTACGAACAGCTTCTATCATTTTTTCCCTACTAAGTCCTATTTCTTTACCTCGCTTAAATGCCATTCTCAAAAATATAACCGATTGAAACATAATAAAAACAATAACCATTGCTGCTAACAAATACAATATTTTACTATTAGCGATGTTGATATAATCCATAAAATTCTCCTTTGTTTATTTAATCATTTATTGTTAAGCTAATCCAAGAATGCTTAACCAAATAGTAATGATTGTCATATAAGTAATTACACATAAAGCTGAACTAATTATAATAATATTACCTGCAAGCACTGGATCTCCACCAAGTTCACTACTCATAGCAAAACTGCTAACTGCCGTTGGCCCTCCAAATAATACACCTACAAGAATAATATTCATTGGTTCTAATCCAACTAAGTAAGCAGCTGTTGTCATTATTAGTGGTAGAATCAACAACTTAATACTAATGGCAACTAATGTATTAGAAAGAGTTTCTTTAATTCCATCAAAATGGAAAAACGCACCAATAGCTACTAATGCCAAAGGTGTTGCCATACTTGCAGTCATACTTATAAAACTGTTTATTACAGAAGGATATGTAATATTTATGGCTGCTGATAAAAATCCAAGTTCAATTGCGATAATCAAAGGGTTTTTAACAATATTTAGAATAATTTCTTTATATTTCTTTAAACCCGTATGCTTATCTGGTGGTGAAAGTGCAATAATTGCTAGTGTATTAAACATAGGAATTACTACCAAAGTTATCAAAGCCATATTTATAACAACTTCATCACCAAAAAGGTTTAACAACACTGGATATCCTATGATAAGATAGTTTGTTCTAAAAGCTCCCTGTATAAAGGATCCTACTACATATCCGCGTTGATTAACACTCTCTTTGATAAATGTCCTTGCTGCTAATTTTGCAATAAAATAAGCTAATAATATAGCAATAGCACAAAATATCATTAATTTAATCTGTGATATTAAAAAGCCGTGACTTAAATCAATTGATGCAACTTTACTAAATACCATCATCGGTAAACTTATTCTAAAAACAAATTTGGTAACTTGGTTAACAAAACTATCATTAACTATGCCTATTCGTTTCACTCCATAACCTAACATAATCATTAAAAATATAGGAACTACTGCGTTAAAGGCAACTTGAAATGCGCTCATATATCTTCCTTTTCGAAAGGATAATTTTTAGGCATTGTTTCCTCTAAGTAGCCTAAATATAAAGTATCATATCCGATAACAATTTCTTCATCCGTAGGGATCACTAAAATTTTTAAGTTATTTTTAACTGATTCACCTATTTGTATCTCTTCTTTACGAATAGCATTAGCCTCGTTATTAATTTTTATATCTATATTACCTAAAAAATCTATTATCTTTTGACGTACATATCCTTCATTTTCCCCAAGTCCTGCAGTAAAAATAATAGCATCACAACTTTGAAGCGTTGCCCAATACGCACCGATATATTTTGCAATACGATATGCATATATCGAAATAACCAATTCTGCCTCGATATCACCCTTTTCAGCTTTTCCACGAATCACCTGCATCATATTAGTATTGGCAAGTGCTTTTAGCCCAGATTCTTTATTTAAGCTATGCATTACCTTCTTAAACGCCTCTTCATGATTAATGTCTTCTTTAGTCATAATACTATCAACAACATGACTGATTATTGCAGGGTCAACATCACCTGAACGAGTTCCCATAATTACACCTTCAAGAGGTGTGAAACCCATTGACGTATCCACTGATTTACCATTTTGAATTTTTGTTAAACTACAACCATTTCCAAGATGAGCTGTAATACCGTTAAACTCTTCATTTGTTTTTCCAACAAACTTAGCTCCACGCTTTGCTACATAAAGATGTGATGTTCCGTGAAATCCATAAGTTCTTACGCCAAATTCCTTATACCACTCTTCAGGAATTGCATATCTAAAGGCATACTCAGGAATGGAACCATGAAACGCCGTATCAAAAACTGCGACTTGATTAACATCAGGTAATAATTCCATTGCCACTTTTATCCCTAATAGATTTGGCGGATTATGTAATGGTGCAATTGGAATTAAATCTTCTATTGTATTAAGAACATCTTGATCAATCTTCACACTTGTTTTATAATTTGTTCCACCATGTACAACGCGGTGCCCTACTCCCTTAATACTATCTCTATGAATACCCTTTTTATCAAACTGCTCAAACACTGCCATAAGTGCATCATGGTGATTAGGGAGTTTGATATCAATAATTTCTTTAACTCCTTTTGATTCCATCTTAATTCTGCTACTATCCGTATTGCCAATTTCCTCAACCACACCAGCGATATTATGTTCTAAATGATTTTTCTCTAATAAATTAAATAGAGTAAACTTTAATGATGAACTACCGCAATTTAGTGCAAGAATAAATTTTTCCATATAAACCTCCTCGACTAGTTTGTTATTGCCTATCTACAATATCATATCATACCACTAGTTATACCGCCACTAAATCATATTCTCACTTCCACACTAATTACTTTAATAAAGAACACTTCTTAACTAACGTTTTTTTATACTCTATCTTTATTGACACCTAAAATATTTGGTGTTATATTCAATCAATAACGAACGTTTGTTATTTATTAAATACGCTTTTCAAGGAGGTTCTATGCAGTACAAAAAGGATGAGATCAAAGCTGATATACTAAAAGCTAGTGAAAATGTTTTTTTTGAAAAAGGTTATGACAAAGCAAGTATTCGTTTAATCGTATCAAAGGCCCATACATCCATAGGTAACTTTTACAATTACTTTGATAGCAAGCAATCATTATATGAATCTTTAGTTGGTGAAATATATGAACATATGAACCATTTAATTCTACATCATAATGATTTTGATAAGTTTGCAAACCTTAGAGCGGAAAGCAAAATCAACCTTGAAACATTGCTATCTTTAGACAGATCTTTCCTTAAAACTATTATAGGTCAGTTTTTTCCTCCTATCGACAAACGTTTTTCATTGTTGATGACCGGAAGTAATACTACTCCTTACCATGAAGCTCGGTATGAGTTTCAATCATTACTAGAAGAACACTTTCTAGAACATATTATGGAATTTAATCAAAATTATCCATATAAAGAGTTCGGCTCTATTATTGCCTACCAGTTAGTAGAGGGATTAATCGAAATAGGAAGAAAGGATCTTTCAAAAGAACGCACAACCGCCTTAGCAATCGAGCTTATTATTTTTATTGCTATCGGAACTATTGGAATTATGCAAGGAGGCCACACACATGAGTAATTCAACAGATTTAATGATTAATATAAGTAATCTGAATTTTACATACTTAAAATCTGGAAAACATGCTATTAATGGTATTGATTTTTCTATATCAAAAGGCGAAGTTTTTGGATTTTTAGGACCAAGTGGTGCTGGCAAAACAACAACCCAACGCCTCATCATCGGTTTATTAAACGGCTATCATGGTAATATTGAAATACTTGGTAAAGAGCGTAATAAGTGGGACAAATCATTTTTTGAGGAAATTGGTGTTGCATTTGACTTTCCTAATCTATATCTAAAACTAACCGCGGAGGAAAACCTAAAGCTAATAGGTTCCTATTACAAGAACCAAACAAATAACCTAGATGAATTATTCGATGAAGTTGGATTACTAAAAGACAAAAAAACAAAAGTCGAAAACTTTTCAAAAGGTATGAAAATGCGCTTGAATTTTATACGTTCCATTATGCATTCCCCAAAAATCATGTTTTTTGACGAACCCACCTCAGGGCTTGACCCTGTTAATGCTAGAATCATTAAAGATAAAATACTAGACATGCGTCGCAAAGGCAAAACAATTTTTTTGACTACGCATAACATGACGGTTGCCGAGCAATTATGTGACAGAGTCGCTTTCATAAATGAAGGTACTTTATCTGCCGTTGATACACCTGGAAACTTAATGCTTGAACACGGATCAGCATATGTGAAAATTGTATATGAAAATAATGGACTAAAAGTTAATAAAAGTTTCGATTTAACATCCATTGGATATAATCAAGAATTTAAACATATATTAGAAACGAAAAAAATACAAACTATTCACAGTGGTGAAGCAACTTTAGAAGATGTATTTATTAAATTTACCGGCAGAGAATTAATCTAGAATCGGAGGTGATATCATGAGATGGTTAACTGCACTAAAAGCAGATTTATTCTTTCAGTTTAAGCAAGGATTTTACTATATATATGCTATTTTATCTTTAATCTATCTAATAATTTTTAGTCAAATCAGCGATAGTGTTCTCCAATTTGTTCTACCAATCGTTATGTTTACAGATCCGTCAGTTTTAGGCTTATTTTTCATAGGTGGGCTATTGCTATTGGAAAAAGAACAAGGAATACTTAGTTTGACTTACATTACTCCTTTAAAAATTTATGAATTTGTTATGAGTAAAGTTATTTCCTTAATCCTCATATCATTACTTGCAGTAATAGTAATTAGCCTAGTTTCATATAATGGTAGTGTAAATTACTTATCACTAATTAGCGGTATTATACTAACTTCAATTATTTTTACTCTTTATGGGTTTCTAATTGCATCAAAAGCCAAATCAATTAATGATTACTTTGTTAAAATGATACCCCAAATGATTTTGCTTATCATTCCATGCATTTTGATATTCATATTTCCAAATTGGTGGTTTTTAAATATTGCTCCAAGCGTATCTGCACTGAATCTAGTTTGGGGCGCCTATCATGGCATTGGATATCCTCAACTTGGTATTAATATTACATATTTGACACTAATTAGTTTTATCATGTATCGATATACAATAAAGGCATTCATTAAAGGCATGATTGTAACTGATTAGACAGGAGGATGAAATGATTAAAAGCATTTACTATAAAAGCGATTTAAAACAATTGCTTAGAGAACCTATGATGACACTTTTGTTTTCTATACCTATTATTATTGCACCTGTTTTTAGACTGCTCCTTGAGTTTGCCGTTCCCTTTAGCCAACGTTATATTACTTATGATATTACTTTATATCACAACTATATTTTAGCCTTTACTCAATCCATTGTCGCTAGTATGTTAGGTGTAGTTATGGGATTTATGTTACTTGACGACAAAGATGCCAAGATTGTCGAACTAATTAAAGTCACTCCTCTTGGCAGCTCTGGATATCTATTTACTCGATTAAGTTTTATTGCTGTTGGAATTTTTGTATATGGAATTTATTCATATTTAGTTGTTGGAATATATACTATTAGTATACCTATACTTCTTTATATCAATATTTTACTAGGTATGTTAGGAGCAACTTTAGGTCTTATCTTTATAAAACTTGCATCTGACAAAGTAAAAGGATTAATCTATGCAAAAGGATTGAACATAATAATATTATTTCCTTTTGTTGATTTATTAGAAGTACCTTTCATCACTGTTATTGCCGCTTGCTTCCCTACTTACTGGATTTACAAAATAATCGAATCAAACGGTTCATTTTTCTCCATACTAATAGGTACTATAGTCTCATCTATTTGGTTTGGTGTCCTCATACGAAAGGAGGTTAAATCTTAGTAGTATTTGTCCATTAGCCACTGCTAACTGGTCCTAGTATACTTAGTGTGTCTCCTGATTTTAAAACATGGCTTTTTCTAACTCGCTTATAGTTAACTGCAATAATTAGAATTCGCCTTAATAAAATTGGTGTTTTTAACTTTTTAAGCACTTCCAAAACTGTTGTACCTTCTTCAATGGTCATGTGTCCATTATGATCAATTAAACTGTCATCACAAAACCCTGGAGCATAAACTCTAATTTTCATAATTCTCCCATTCTTTAGCAGTCACAGTTTTTTT
>JAOZKH010000013.1:35962-38255 GCA_029935405.1 Vallitaleaceae bacterium
TCACAGTTTTTTTGTAATCACAATCTCCGTTTACTTAACAATCACCGCGTCATAAGGGCAGGCTTTTTCACATTTCAAGCAACTGATACAGCCTTCACCTAATTTGGGATATGCTTTTAAATATCTATCCACATCTGTTTTGGCAAGTGTCAGACAACTAACAGGACATTCTTGAACACATATACCACAAGCCATACATTTTTTATAATCAAAAACAGGTTTACCTTTCATAAGTACCTCCTTCAATCAGTCCATATTTTTGTAAGGTCTCTTCTGTAGGAATACCTGTTTTTGTATCCCAACCAAAATGTTTCCAATGAAGAGAAACCATTTCATCAATCAATACAGTTTTACCTTTTAAAGGTCCACTTGAAAGTGGTGGTATTCCTTGCATTCTTTTATTCATGATAAACGATTTAGGATCAATTCCCTCTCGAATATTAAACCATTGTCTTGCAGTTTGAATACGTTTTCCAATTTCAAGGTAGTCATCTAATGATTTTTCCCAACCGGTTGCAGCATTTAATTGTTCTTGCAGTTTAAAGTGCTGATTACCTGTCAACATTGCATAATAACAGCCTCCTGCTCCATCAAGAATCATTTTATATGCTGACATAGCAACGCTTTTTAATGCCTCTTCATCCGATGGTTTATATTCATCTGATTTAAGATGTCGTTTATTCCTAGGTGCCCACTCACTGTCTTCCCACAAAAACATAGAATTATAATAAAGCATTGCTCCTGTCGTATGTTTCCCTGGAGTAGGATCTGCACTAAAGTGTACTCCTAGCATAGGATCGAGTCTAGCATCATGCATAGCAGCTTCCTGTCCACCACAGTGAATAGCAAATTCTTCCGCACGTTTATCAAGTTTTTGAGCTGCTTTTTTTACTCCATCTGCTAATAAATCACCGATTCCTTCTCTTGCAATCATCATTTTAATCAATTCGATAATTGCTTCTGAATTTCCCCATGACATATCAAGACCACCAAAGTCATCTTTGGAAATAATTCCTTTTTCATATGCTTCAATTGCAAATGCAACTACACTTCCTGCAGAAATCGAATCCATTCCAGCTCTGTTTAGCAATTCGTTAATATACAAAATACTTTCGTGGTCTTTATTAAGTAATAATGCACCAAACGAATTAACCGTCTCATACTCTGGTTTATGTGTATGCCTAAATTTGCCTGCTGAAGCTCTTTTAATATCACAAATACCACCACATCCGATAACACATGAATAGCAATGATACTTTTTAGTTTCAGTTTTATATATTACTGACGGTTTCATATTCTTAGAATCTATCATCGAGAAATCCTTAGGTGTTCCTGCCCAGTTTTTTATCGGAGCATCACCATTACTAAGGGCTATTTTATTATTAAGCCCTGAACCAAATCTCTTGAGTAATCCAGCCGTTAACATACCGTCAAGAGGTGCCGAATGTTTAAGCATGCCCATACCTAATCCCGTTACACCTAAAAATTGTCCCATTACTGAAGGTAGATTAAAGTTCTTGATTTTAGTTCCATATTCCTTAGAAAGAGCTTTCATTTCTTCAGGTTTTGCACATGTTATTGATTTAGAACCTGCGCAAACAACTGCCTTTAACTTCTTTGAACCCATAACAGCACCAAGTCCTGATCTAGCAGCAATTCTGCCGAAATCATTAGTAATACCTGAAATTAAAGAAAGTTTTTCTCCAGAAGTGCCAATAACAGCAGCCTCTGGCTTCTTCTTAACTCGACAATCTCTAATAAGTCTTTTTTCAGCTTTAACCGCATCTAGTCCCCAATAGTCTTTCGCATCACGAATTTGTACGCCTTTATTATCTATAAACACATACACTGGTTTAGGAGAGATCCCTTTAAAAAACAAGCCATCAAATCCACATTGCTTAATTGCCGGCGCAAATGTTCCACCACAATTAGCATCTCCCCATCCTCCTGTAAGAGGGGATTTACCTACAGCTAACCAACGTCCGCTCATAACAGCACCTGTACCTGTTAATATACCGCTTACCATACCTAATATGTTCTCTTCACCTAATGGGTCAGCCCCTGCTGGCATATATTTTGACAACACATATACACCTAATCCTAACCCTGATAAATAATTTTCATATATACTTTCATTAATTTCTATTGTTTCCGATGTACCTGTTGTTAAATCAATCATTAATATTTTTCCAATATATCCGTACATGTTTACCTCCTGAATCTCAGACTTACTAAATGTCACTTTCATTCCGTTAACAACCGCTAGCGGACGAGGCATAGCCTCTTTGTTCTT
>JAOZKH010000214.1 GCA_029935405.1 Vallitaleaceae bacterium
TTTTTGAGTTTCATTCCTAGTAAATGGTCGCTATATGGAAATGATGTAGAATAAATGATATCTATTTTTTCTCTCTCAATGATTTCAACTGCCTTAGTAAAAGACTTGACTTGCCACAGATAGTCTCCATCGGGAATCATAAGTTTACGACTTATCACCTTACCTATTAATGAAAAAATCCCAGGCCACTGGGTAAAATCATATGCTTTGGTTCTATATATTTTATGTTCTGGTAAATCGTCAAACAAAGAATTATCTAATAATCCCTTCGTCATTTCTCTTGTGAAAACAATTGATTCATAATCAAACTCTTTAAGGTATTTGACAAATTTACAACTTCTTTGTACTCCTGGTCCTCCCATAGGAGGATAATTATTAGCAATAATAAGTACTTTTTTCATATTTTTCCTTCTTTCATCTATCTGGTAGTGTCAAGTCTGACACTACTATTCCATTATTTCAACCGTTGGAAATAAAGGTGTAAACATATACTGTATTTCATTATTATCAATATAAAAATCCAAACTATAAAATGTCTCATTAAGATTAACATATCGATCTTGTATTTTATACCATAATCCACTTAAATCAAAATATCTAATTCCATCTTTAATAGTAACATCCGTTTTATAACCACTAGCATTTATGTACATAATAGTTTTCCCTGTTTTGTTCTTATGGTCTAATAATATTTCGTGAAGTAGTTCCCCCTCACGGCTGTCTTCAAAACTAGTTAACGGATTCTTGTTACCTATGAATACTATTATATTTTCACTAGTAGTCTTCAAACTTTCTGTTATCATATCATATTGCGTATAATCTGTAGACCTAAGCCCACCTTCCCCTGTTCCTAGTTCAATGAATTTCACTCCTTCTACTGAGTATTCATCATATTTATTATTCCATGTATTATAATTAACATTTAACTTTTCTTCATGAATATCCGTATGTCCAGCAAAAATACCATAATTTGTTTCATTCATCTTTTCATACACTTTATTTAATAATATATTGTCAAGTAATCTATCACGATATGCTGTAGCACCAAAAATTTTAACTGTTGATGTTTCACTTGGCTTAAATTGAAGCATCATTTCATCACTTATAAAGCCTTCATTATCAAATTTTAGATCATCTGAATTAATATGCCTCATTATAGACATTTTATCTATATTGATGGAACTGTTAAAATCCCCATAAGATTGTAATGCAACCACATAAATTCTATCAAGAATTATAGGATATTCTAAATCTGAAGGCACTTCAACTATTAATTCTTTCCATCCTTCAAAGTCAATTTCCGAACTAAATGTAATATTACTCGTCTGGCCTTTTGCATCAATTATTTTTCCTTTAAGTGAATGTCCGCTATTATTGCCTAATACTTGCAAGCTAATAATATCAGTTGGTTCTTGAATAATAAAGTTTTCAAACATCATGTATACAGCTTGTGGAGATGGTGACGATTTGAAATCATATTCAAATTTATAACTCATGTCAGTATCATAAAATACCTGTTCATCAATAACTGCATTACCAATAACTTCATCAGGATATACTCTCGAATTAAAATCCTCACTTTCGAAGGAGTCCATAACTTGCTTTTCATTACCAACAACTACATATGCTGTTGTCCACCTACTACCTGTCTGTAACTTGATTTTTGTAATACCTGCCTTTGCACCACTGATAAATACTCCGTTAATAAATGTACCGATACTTGGATCATCCACCGTATACACTACATCATCATTATTAATTACTCCTTCATATCCTGAATTATCAAGTCCTTTAATTAAAAATTCTCCTGAATTATTGTAGTCTAAAGTCATTATTCTAGGTGATACATTTAAATCAATCGGTGAATCTAAACTTTTTATATTTAGACTTGCACTTAAATCATTATAATAACATTTAAGTACTCCATCACCATCATTAGATGGAGTAAATGTATTTGAGGACCATACACCAGTTATACCTTTCTCAACACTCCATAACACCTTTCTACTATCAATATTTATTGGATTATAGTTATCATCATAACCTATTAAACTTAAACCAATCGGATTATTCTTAAAAACAATATCAGTTGTAGCTATTATTTCGATTGTTGTAATCGGACCAGGTTCAGCTAATGAAACAAAACCAATACCATTTAATATAGCTCTTTCGCTTATCCCTGAAGGACTATTAAAAACTTCTATTTCTTCATAACCTAGCTTCCTACCAAGTAATGTTGAACTACCTCCCCCATCTAAATGTATGGCTTCAGTTACATTATAATCTATAAGGTAACTAGCTAGTTCATCATGAGTCGCTCCTATGCTACTTCCTCTTCCATCAACAACCATAGCTATTAAATATTTACCATCGCTTGTTATCCCTACTGCAGACCTTGGATGACGCTTAGTAGGTTCAACAATCATTCCACTTTGAACTATTTCACCATTTTCAATTATTTTGCCTCCACCACTAATAGCATATTTAATTTCACTAGTATCTATAGTTGAATTAATATTAAGATTAACAGCAGTTCCCTCCTGAAAATAAGGCAAGTGAATATCTGCTATTTCTTCTGGTATTGTAACAATATAACCTTCTTTTAAATCAGGTATATTACAAGCAATATTTGGCGCAGTAACTTTTGTAATCACATTGTTGATAACCGTTAGTTTATATACAGCTACTTCATCATCAATCCTCTTAGAACTGTCTGCAAACAATCTATTATATATAACCGGATTAACACTTGCGTCTAATTTATTAATACCTGTAAAGTACATTTTTCTACCTTCGGCATTTTCAAAGTCAATGGACATTCCAAAATAATCCATCATAAATTCACCATTATTTGTTTGTATTAACGAAGCAGCTCCGTTAGCACTAACGTTATAATTGTGTTGTGCATAACCGTATTCTTCCTCATAGGACACTCCTAATGGCTCAGAATAACTTCCACTCATATTAAAGAAGGATCCGTTAATTCCTCCAACAACATCACCTTCATTATCAGTCGTATACTGAATGGCAAAGTCTGTCATAGTATCTCTTAAACCGTACTCCTGAGCAGAATTTAACAGTTTAAATGCAACCTGTTCTTCTTCTATATCTAACTTCAACACATGAACATCAACCCATCCATCTTGTGTAAAAACCTGTTTATATATATAATCCAATCCTTTAGTAATCTTCTGAACCTTCGTTGTCTCATATATCCCTGTATTCGCACCACTTATTGAAAATACATTCATACTAAT
>JAOZKH010000215.1 GCA_029935405.1 Vallitaleaceae bacterium
TATTAATTTGTCAATAATCCTAATATTACCAAAACATCTTCATTCTAAATTTCAAGTTATCAACTAAATACAAGCATATTTAATACCTTCGTAATTTCTGTCATTTGCGAAGCTTTGTTTTATGTTTAGACTAAGCTCTGTAATATAGTTAGCTGTTCTTTAGTACCATCGTGGTCATCTATCTTTGTACTTGTTCATGATGGCCTAATTTTGTTGTCCAAAGTTCTTTGTCGTTAACATCTAATAACCTTACTATACATAGATGTTGTAGCCTCTATTAATTATAATGATATGTACTTTGCCATCATCCTCAATATCACCACCGATTTCTAATGTATAACCATTACCAATATCGTATCTTTTGTAGCTTTCAGTTGAAAAAGCTTCAATAATTTCATACTTTGAGTTGTAATAATCAAATACATCTAAAGTTTTATCTCCAACCTTATATCCTGACTTGAGTACATATTTATCGCTTGTTGTTTGAATAAAATCACTTTCCATTATGACATTTCTTTTATATTTTGTTTCATTGTTATAAGTATAAGCTTTCTCTTTAATATATGGAACCTCGTGTAATATAACTATATCTTCATCTGAAATAAGATGATTTTTGATATAATTAAAATAATAATCTTTTTGTTCATTCCAAATACTTATTTTTTTAGTGCTTTCCCCTTGTAATTTCACCCATTCTTCTTGACCAGCAAAATTATTAACATTTAATGAAGTTATCATTTTTACTTCCACTTCCTTTCTTCGAACTATGCTTGCTATCTTTCCTACCGTTCACAGCCTTGATTGAATGAAAAGATGTTATTCCTCTTTAATCACCACTGTGTGGGATTTTCTTTCTTGATCTCTATGCCGCCTAATACATCGATTTGATTCGGTCTCTATTACTTTCTTATTTTCCACTTACCTAATTTTGCTAGATCCAGTCCTGTCCAACAATAGAAATAACTACTTCCACCACCTCTTTAGATGGTGGAGTAAATGCTCCTCTACGTCTTGAGTATAATAATCTGTAACCCCAGCAATAACTCCTAGCTGTCCAAAATAAACCGGCATCACTAGCCTCTCTCTTACATTAACAAAGTCTAAAGCATATATACCTTCAAGCTCTTTCTCTTGTCCGGATAAGAGAGCATCTGACTCTTCAATATTTTTTACTTCATTATTAAGATTGCTTTACCACCTATCTAACTAAAAACGAGTCTCCATATTATTCCTCTTCCTTATATGATTTGATTTTGCTTGCCAGTTCTTTTAACTGGCTAAATAACTCTCTTTCTGACCGAGATAGCATCTTTCTAGGTTTCAGAACAAGAGAAGCTAATCTATATAGCAATTCCTGCTTAGTAATTGCTTCATTACTATCTTCCTCGTCAGAAATCCTTTCAAATGTGAGAAGCTTATTATGAAAAATATTTTGTTCAAAGAAAGGATCATAATCTTCATCGGTGTTTTTAAGCAAAGACCTTGAAAAGCCAGTGAATGCCCTACCAGGAACTGCTAATTCAAGTTCCGATTCTACACGAATCGTAATGGCATCGTCATCAACTTTTAATAGACTAATAAACTTTTGGTTGCTAGAGGATTTTCTACCATTGAAATCATATATCCTTTTCTCAAAAAAGGATATATGATCACCTAACTTGCCAGTAGGTATGGGATTAAGCAACTTTACTTGTAGGTCTTCAATAAAAAAATATTTCATTTTGATTACCTCCATATTTATGTTAGATTTCAAGAATCATTCTTGTTAGCTAATGGTAGCTAATCATATGATTCATAAAAACACAATTTTTTTTTGCAATTGTTGGTTACATGATCCATTATCCTACTGCCAACGGCGGGTCTAAAGTGTAAGAAAATGGCGAATATAGAATGGTGTTTATTGGCATACAAAAAACTCCTAAGAGCCTTTAAAATTTATTTCATATGGTTCTAACTAACATAGTTTTCCTATGTTATACTAAACTATTTTTTCATGACAACAATTACCCATGCAAATTCCAATTGAACGACTCCATATACCCTTTAGAAATATGTCAATGTTAAAAATACTATTTGTAATCTAATTCACCATCTTCATTAATTTATAATATCCAATTACACAAAATCCAGCAAATGTTTAGCCCCTAATTATTGGTGTCAGACTCGTTTGTCTAGGACCTTCTAGGACTAGACTATCTATTAGAATTGTTATCTTATATATAGTTCCTTAAATTTCAGTCTTTGTTGTAATTATTATAAAAAAGCTGATAAATACAGGAATACTTCGTAGTTTATTAGGATAGTAGCACTAAGTCTATTTGATATTTTTCTGATGTCTTCAACGGAAGTTAATATTACGATAATTCGTGGCTCTAAATGAAAGGGAGGTAAACAGAGAATGATTAAATATGAAGTATCAAACTTTATTACATGGCAAGAACTCAATAATCAACTCCCTATCGTATTCCTCAACATCTCTTCTTGTTTCACCAATAACTTCATACCCTATATTCTTATAAAAATCAATTGCCCAATATGCTTCTTCATGAGCAAATAATGCAAGTCTATCTACTCCAGCTTCTAGTAGTTCATTAACAATAATCTCATGTAATTCTCGCCCAAGACCACATCTCTGAAATTTCATTAAAAAATATAATGCGGTCAGATAATATGTTCCTGATTTGAGATACATATCACCAAGGAAACCAACTCTCTCACCATTGCAAACAATTATACGAATATTATAATTTTTAGGGAGTCCATTATTCTGAAACTTCTCACTCTGACGCTCAAAGGCATCAGGCAATATAGGAGAATATAATTCTGCAATATCCAAACATACTTGACTCAAAAATTCTAAATCGCCTTCATTCGCTTTAACTAAAGCAATCATGCTTTCCTCTCCTTCACTAGCTAATGCTGTTAGATAACGTTCTGGCAGTTGCAATCGTGTACATTCACCTTGTTTCTGTGCATGATTGCAATTGTCTGTTATGCATAGTTAATACGGTAGTTTAATCAACTATTCCTATCATATTTACAGTATCTACCCAACCAGGGGGGAAGTTACCAATCGTATATTCATCAATACTAATTAGTATTACTTTATCTTGATATTCTTTAATTTCATCAAAATAATCTGTTGCATTATCGATTCGAAAGCTATCCGAATTAACTTCAAAATATCTTGGCAATAGACTAATTGATTCATTATCAGGTTCAAATAATACAT
>JAOZKH010000216.1 GCA_029935405.1 Vallitaleaceae bacterium
ATGGCGTATTAGTTATAGTGTTTTGTATAATGTTTTTTAATGATTTAAGTCGCAATGGTTTGTTAATGATAGTTATAAGCTTTGGGTTTTTAGGGATATCAGCAGGTTTTGATATGCTTGAGAAGTTTATACATATACCAAATATCCATGTGTTTGAAGATGGTGCTAAATTCATTGGGAGTTCGTTATGGATGTTGTTTGCAATTTCATATACTTTGAGAAAAATGAGCATTATTACATCTCAAAATACTGTAGAACGGAGTTCTTTAAACCATGAAAAAATCTAAAATTAAAGTTGCAAAAAATCAATTAAAGAAAATATATATGTTTTTTTGTAATAAATTGTGGGGAGTAGATGAGAGAAAGATTGTTTTTATTAGTTTTTTTGGAAAAACATATTCAGATAATCCACGAGCTATATCTGAAAGCCTATATAGGATGAATTCACAATTGGATATTGTTTGGATATTTATAGACCCAGAATCCAAAAAGAATATTCTACCTGTCTATATAAGAACAGTTCAGGCAGGGACTTTTAAAATGATTAAGGAACTTGCAACGGCAAGAATCTGGGTAGATAACTTTGATAAGCCGATTTATACTTATAAGAGCAAAAAACAGTATTATATTCAGACATGGCACGGAGATAGGGGATTTAAAAAGACACGTTATGATTCCACCTTTATAGACCCAAGCTATAGACTAATTGAAAAAGATATTTGTGATCTTGGTATAGCCGGTTCAGCTCACGCAACAAGAATATATCGGTCTGCTTTTAGATATGAAGGTCCGGTACTTGAAGTTGGAACACCTAGAAATGATTGTTTGGTAAAAAACAATCAACATATCAGAGATCAAATCAAGAAAAACTTAGGTGTTTCAAAAGAAGTTAAGATTATGTTGTATGCACCAACATTAAGAAGACAAGCTTCAAAAGAACAATCACTACAACAAGTTGATGGAATTGATTTGGAAGAAGCTATACGAGTTTTAGAAGAAGATACTGGTGATGAATGGATTTGCTTTGTAAGATCACATGTGAGTGTTCCTGGACTTGAAGGAATTGCCAACTCAAGTAAAATGATGAATGTATCTGCTTATGAAGATATGGCAGATTTGTTAATGATTACAGATTTGTATATATCAGATTATTCTTCATCTGCCGGTGATTTTGCACTGCGTCATAAACCAATTATTTTGTTTCAAAATGATAGAGACCAGTATTTAGAAAAAGATAGAACATTCTATTATAATATTAATTCGTATCCATATAAAATTGCAATGAATCAAGAAGAATTAATTCAGCTTTTGTTAGAACTCAAAAATATTGATATTCAAAAGTATTGTGAAGATATTCTTGAGTTTTATGATACTAAAGAATTAGGGCATGCTGCAGGTGAGATATCAAAGATTATTCTTGAACAAATAAACAAAGAACCATTTATTGAGTGAAAGAATTTATAAAACGATCTATATCATTAGATGAAGTTATTTTATAAGCATTTGAATCACCTTGAACGGTATGTACATGAATGTTATTATTAAATAATAAAGTACATGTTCCTGTTGCACTAGATAATTCTGCATCTGTTGCATTACAATTAACATGATAATAGGTGTCAAAATCTATACAGACAGGAGTTTGTCCATGATATCTTTTTTTTGCGGTTACGATATCACTAACTTTTTCTTCAAGATCACTTATATAGACAGCATCATATATTGGTAAAACAGGTAATGAAGAACCATGTAATTTGGCAGCTACAATTAATTCGTGTAATACATTATTGTTAATATTTGGTCTGGCTGCATCATGTATAATTATTAAATCACCTTTTATCATGAATTTGGCAGCTTTATCAAGTCCGTTTTTAATTGAATGTTGTCGACTCTTTCCTGGACGAGCGATGTGTTGTATTTTGGTTAGGGATAGTTTCGTAATCCATTTTAGAGCAAAATCTTCCCAGTCACTCGAACATACTAGAATAATCGTATCAATTTCAGGGTGGTCATTAAGAGTTAAAGCAGCGTATGTAAATATGGGTTTTGCATTTGTAATGACAAATTGCTTAGGAATATCAGACTTTGCACGAGCACCAATACCACCTGCTAGCAGAATACATGTATTCATATGATTCACCTCCGGAAATATTTGATTGAGTTTTGATACCTTAACCATATTTAAATGATAACAGACATGAACAGATAAGTAAATGTGGGAGAATAATATGACTAAAGAAACGATATTAGCTATAATACGAAAACCATGTATGATTGTCCATAAACTAGGAGCAAAAGGATACTTAAACTGGATACCTGATAAGTGGTTTATTCAAATTGTTTATAGATGTGACTCAGGAGAGAAGCTGAACCTTAATAATCCAACTAAGTTTAGCGAAAAAATTCAATGGACAAAGCTATATGATAGAAAACCACAATATAAAACTTACGTAGATAAATTTGCTGCACGTGATATGATACGTGAGAAAATCGGAGAAAAATATCTGATACCGTTATATAATGTGTATGATTCTACAGATGCAATTGAATGGTCAAAACTACCTAAGGATTTTGTGATGAAATGTAGTCACGATTCAGGTTCAAGTATAATATGCAACGACAAAAGCAAATTGAACATTGAAGATACCATAAAAAAATTAAAGTTTCACCTTAAAAGAGATTGGTTTTGGTTTGCTAGAGAATGGGCGTATAAAGGTATAAAACCTAGAATTATTGTTGAGAAGAATATTTCTGAAGGCAAAAACACACCAGACGACTATAAAATATTATGCTTTAATGGTAAAGCAAGTGAAATTGAAGTACACAAAGATAGATATCAAAAAATAAAGTTGCAAACATATGATGTACATTGGAATCATTTGAGAGTTAAATTTGAAGGCTATGGTGAATTTGAAGAAAAACTAGAGAAACCTGCATGTTTAGATGAAATGATTAGCTTATCTGAAATACTGGCAGAGGATACAATAATAGCAAGAATTGATTGGTATATTAGTTCGGGTAAATTATATTTTGGCGAAATAACTTTATATGAAAGTGCTGGTTTTTTTGGTACTGATGATATGGATTGGAATATTAGAGTAGGAAAATTAATTGACATACATAAAACTAAATGACATGCACTTTGATTTATATTTTATTTTTAAGGGGGGAATTAATTATGTTAACAGCTTACATTATGGCAGGTGGTTCAGGGGAACGCTTTTGGC
>JAOZKH010000014.1:0-19018 GCA_029935405.1 Vallitaleaceae bacterium
GCCTTTTTGGTCACTCCAAGTTTAGCCTTTGTGTTTTTTAAGAAAAAAAATACATATGAGAAGAAAAAACAGAAAACTGTTATGCAACAGTTATTAGAGTTCGGGCTTAGAAGAAAATTTGTTGCATTTACATTGGGAGTACTTTTTATAGCAATTTTAGGAGGGACATTTTTCTTCTTGAATATAATATTTTTTCCAAAAGCAGATAAAGAACTTATGTATATTGATATAAAAGCGGAGAAAAATATTGATACAACCTATACAAAAGGCATAACAGATCAAATTGAAGAAATTCTTGTTGAGGAAGCTGGTGTTCTACATTATACAACAGCTATTGGAGGAGCAATACCTAAGTATTATGACACATTAGGAACATATCCAAAAATACCTGAAAATGCCCAAATAGTCATGGAAATAGATCTTTCAAAAACCAATCATCTTAAGAATACAGATTATTCTAAGGAATTACAAAAAAAAATTGACAATACGTTAGTAGGAGGAAAAGCAACAGTTAAAGAACTTGAATATGCAGAACCTATCAGTGCTCCTATTTATATAAGGTTTACGGGATCTGATATAGATGCCCTTTGGGAAACAACAAGAGAATTAGAAGGTATTTTAAATACTGTAGAAGGTGCAACTAATATAAGAACTGACTATACACCTTATGTGTATGAATATGAGATTGATTTAGATGAAGATAGATTAAGCTACTATGGATTAATGAAATACGATGTTCTAAATGAAGTGAGTATTGCACTTAGAGGTAGAGATATTAGTGTATATCGAAAACAAGGTGAGGAATATACGATTAATCTAACAAGTGACACTAGATCTATTGAATCCATTGAAAAATTGATGATTAAATCAAGTGCTACAGGTAACAAACATTTGTTAAAAGATTTAGGATCAGTTCAATTAGTAAAAGTACGTCCAGCAATTAGAAAATACAATGGTGTAAACACAATAGTACTTATGTGTGATGTAGAAAAGGGTTTTGATACAGGAACTATAGAAAAAGTATTTATTGAACAAATAAAAGATATTGATATTGGCGATGCTTCAATGGAATTTGATGGAGAAAGTCAGAAGATTTGGGTTTACTTTGGTAACCTAGGATTTTCAGCAGTTTTTGCTATTGTAATGATTTTAACAATCTTATTGGTACAGTTTAGGAATTACCGCCAAGCATTAATAATAATGCTTTCACTACCTCTATCTGCAGCAGGGGCGATATTTGGTTTGTTTATTATGAATCAACCAGTGTCTTTTACAGGAATGCTAGGGATTATCAGTTTAATTGGTATTGTTGTAAATAATGCAATTGTTTTAATGGAATACATCAATTTAAAACGAAGTGAAGGAATGAGTGTTGATGAAGCAGCTGTGAGTGCTTCTATAGTTAGGTTTAGACCAATTATTTTATCGACAGTTACAACGGTTATAGGATTATTACCATTAATGTTTTCAAATAGTGAATTGTTCAAACCGATGGCAGTTTCTCTCGTGTTTGGATTGATGGTTAGTACTTTCTTGACATTAGTTGTAATACCATTGTCTTATAGTGTTGTTTTTCATAATGAAGAATTGAAAAGAAGAGAGGAGAACTACGATGATTACAGCAATAACATTTAACCCTGCTATTGATAAGACTATTTGGGTTGATGAAATCAATTTTGGAGAGGTTAATAGAGTAGGTAATTTCAGAGAAGATTTAGGTGGAAAAGGCATTAATATGGGAAGAATTCTAGGAGGGTTAGGTGTTGATACTAATCATATCACTGTTCTTGGTAGAGAAAATATAAAAACTATACTAGAGCATTTTGAACATGACTCCATGAAATTAAAGCATGTTAAAATTGATGGTTATACAAGAACCAATATGAAGATTGTAGAAAAATCCAAGAATAGAACAACAGATATTAATGAAATAGGTCCAGAGGTTTCGAAGAAAGATATTAATAAGCTTTTTGATTATATTGAGCAAGCAGCGATAGATAGTAATTACATTGTTATGGGAGGATCTCTTGCAAAAGGAATGCCTGTTAATATGTATGGTCAAATAGCGGCTAAGTATAAAGATCAGTGTCATATTGTCATTGATGCAGATGATGAGTTTTTACTTGAAGGTCTTAAAGGTAGTCCTTATATAATAAAGCCTAATATTCACGAACTTGAAAATGCATTAGACAGAGAATTAAACTCAAACGAAGAGATTATAAAAGCTGCTCGTGAGATTATAAATACTTATGGAGTTATATATGTACTTGTATCTATGGGTAAGGATGGGGCTCTACTAGTAACAAATAATCAAGCAATCAAAGGTGAGGCAATGCCTGTTACTGTTGTTAGTACTGTCGGCGCTGGAGATTCTATGTTGGCCGGCTTTGTCTATGGGCTTGAACAGGGAATGGAGTTACAAGCAGTTTTAGCATTTGCTTTGACGTGTTCTATGTTGACGATTGGTGTTGAAGGATACCCAAAATTAGAACTTTCAAAAGTGATGAAAGTCAGTAAAAAAGCTAAAGTATATAATATATGATTCAAGTAGAAGATTATTATATCGAGTTGATTTGATCAAAATATTGATCATACTTGATTATTAGTGTTTCCCACTGATAAAACTTGGTTAATTGTGAATAAGTTTTTAAGTTTTTGTTTGTGCTATGGGTAATAAGGGCTGCTAATTTAGTATATAATTCATCATCACTGTGATAGAATATATCAGGATTATCTGTTATGTTATAAAGTGCCGGATAAGTTAAACGATTGGGCAATAAGGGAGTGCAATTGTAGGCAATTCCTTCCATAACACTTATACCAAAGAAGTCATGATTTGAAGTAACAGGTAATATATCTGCAATATTTAAGAAAAATAAATAATCTTCATAGGGAAGATAGTCTTGAATTACTATTTCATCTTCTAATTGATCTAAGTAGTATTTATATTTCTTACGATTACGTTGTGATAATCCTCCTAATAAAGCTAATTGATAATTGTAATTAGCTTTTTTTAATCTAATAAGTGTTTTGAAGAAAATCACAGGATTTTTATCGTATTCAAGTCTGTGATTCCATAAAATCATAGGCTTTTTCCTATGAATATTTGAATAATTAGAATACATTTTATTTAGTTTGCTAGGGGAAAGAAATACTGGAGTTTCAAAGCCTATTGGAAGGATATGCGTCTTTTTAAATATTGAGTCAATAGTATTTGATAAATCAATTGTTTTAGTATGTGAATAATCCGGCATATTATTTAAGATTAAAATTAATTCATCTAAGAAACTATCTCTATTATAGCAGGAATTGAACATAACAAAGTCAGCACTTAATGCGCTAGTATAATTAATCATGCCATAGTGAACATTTTTATTAACAGCAACATCTTTGCTGCTTTCCGGCAGTGGATATGATAATTGATTTTCATGAAAATATATACCTATTTTTGGATTCCCCATCATTGTTAGTGTGTTACGACTTAAAGCAATAAATGCAGCTAAATCAATCATGTCAGAAACAATAATTAAGTCAGGAGTGTCTTTGATTTGTGTAAGTTTTGATGCCATAGTTATACTTGCTCCATGCATTCTCCACTTCCAAAACTTACCATCCATTGTTAATAAGTCAATATTGTGAGTGGAATATTGGGATAACTGATCAAGCCAAGTTTTATGGGAACCTGCGTAAAATGGTTCGATAAAAAGAATATTCATAATCTACCTCTAGAAATTTATTTTACTAACTGTTATAATAACACTGTCGTTATATTCGGTCAAATAACTTGTAACTTGGCTATTATAATACAATGTTTGAAAGGAAGAATAAATATAGTATGAGCATGATTAAAGATAAAGATAAAGATAAAGATAAAGATAAAGATAAAGATAAAGATAAGGATAAAAATAAACAGATGAGTAAAGATAAGAGGATTAGGAAAATGATATATATAATTATTCTTTTGGTTGTTATAATGGTAATTGCATTATGGAATCAGCCAGTATATAGAGAATATACAATTCAATCTGATAAAATTACAAATGGATTTAGGATTGTTCATATAAGTGATTTGCACAGCAGTATATATGGCAAAGAACAGAAAAGATTGATTGCAAAAATTAAAGCAAAAGAACCTGATATTATTGTACTTACAGGGGATATAGTTGATGATATTAAGGGTGAAGAAGGTGCGTATCAACTTATTGATGGACTTAGTGAATATCCGATGTATTATGTTAGCGGGAATCATGAAGGTTGGCACAAAGATACATTAGGTATATTTAGGATTATTGAAGATAGAAATGTAATTCATCTTAAAGATGAGTTGATGAAAATAACCATTAACGAAGATACTATTAATATTTTAGGGGTTATTGATCCTGCTGGAATTGGACAGGAGAAAACAAGAGGAAGTGAAAAGTATAATAGACGTCCTTTAGATCAAGCACTTGTTGCAACAGGAATTATGGAAGAAAATACAGAAGATTTTTTCACCCTGCTGTTAAGCCATAGACCAGAATATATTGAAATATATAAACAGTTTCCTATAGACTTAGTTCTAGCAGGACATGCTCATGGAGGCCAGATTAGAATACCATTTCTACTAAACGGAACTTATTCACCTAATCAGGGATTTTTTCCTGAATATGCAGGAGGACTATATGAAGAAGATGACCTTAAAATGATTGTTAGTCGAGGCTTATCTCTAAATCCACTGTTGCCAAGAGTGTTTAATCCACCAGAAGTTGTTGTAATAGATATAACTGGAAAATAATAAAAATAGGTGTTTTAAAGTAATCTATGAATAAAATAAAGCGAGGTAAGCATATGTATAATGTATTAGTATGTGATGATGATAAAGATATAGTTGAAGCTATTGCTACTTATTTGAAAATGGAAGGGTATCACCCTATTAAAGCTTATAATGGGGAGCAAGTTCTTGAAATTTTAAATGAAAAGGATATTCAGCTATTAATAATGGATATTATGATGCCGAAGTTAGATGGCATTAAGACAACTGCTAGGATTCGCAAGACTTATAATATTCCAATAATTCTAGTATCCGCTAAGTCAGAGGATTTTGATAAAATAAAGGGACTTAGTTATGGTGCAGATGATTATGTGACTAAACCTTTTAATCCTTTAGAATTAATGGCTCGCGTAAAGTCACAGCTGAGAAGATATACGAATCTTGGTTCAATTGTATCAGAGGAACATATACTAAAAGCAGGCGGATTATCCTTAAATCTTGATACAAAAGAAGTGAGTGTTGATGAGGAAAGAATTAGTGTCACACCGACTGAATACAAGATTATTCACTTATTGATTAAACATCCAGGAAGAGTTTTTAGTATTCAGAAAATATATGAAAACGTATGGAATGAAAACGCTATTGGTGCTGAAAACACAGTTGCTGTTCATATTAGAAGAATTCGAGAAAAACTAGAAATAAATCCTAAAGATCCAAAATATTTAAAGGTGGTGTGGGGTATTGGGTACAAAATTGAAAAATATTCCGTATAATATTTTTGTTAAGTTTATCGGACTTGTACTTATGATTTTTGCCTTGATAATCATTGTTGATTATCAATATTTATCCAGTTATAATAATGAGTTTTTTTATAAAGATAGTTATTATGAGACAGATGAATTTCAACAAAACTATGTACGATTAAGCCATAATGTTGTTGAAAAACATTTGGATTTAATTGATGAAGAAACAATAAATGAAAGCAGAGTTGACAATGATAAAACCGTAAGTCTTAGTCGACTTAATGCAATTGAAGATAATCTTAGAAGAAGTCCTTCATTTATATATGTGTTATTAAATACTAAAAGTGGAGAAACAATCACTAATATTGATTCACAAACTCATAAAAGTAATGGGTTTAGTAATGATGAAGAGTATATTTCTAGTTTTGAAACTGTCATACAATGGGATAGTTTAGGATTATATTTTCCAGTTAAAAGTGTAATGGAAAAGCAACCTTTAGTTTATAGACATTATAATACTATTTCAGAATATTCCACAACTAATGTAACAGCTTCAGATGTAGTGTATCGTCTTAGAAGTGATGAGTGGATTTATTATACGGCAGTTGATTTTAATCTAATGGATTCAGACATATTGTTTGGAAGCGGCTATTACGATTTTCAAGAATATAAAGAGGAAACTAATAACCAGTTTCCTGTACTTGTTGTTAGTATTTTTACATTGTTTTTTATAATTATATATTTATCTATGGTTATTGGTAAACAACATATAGATGATAAAGTAAAGTTGTTTTTCTATGACTATATTCCGCTAGAAATACAATTTATACTAGCAATTATTGCCTTTATACCATTAGTGACATATCAGAGTAGCTCGTATTTAATAACAGATGTTAATAGTTTAAGGGTACAGCTTGCCACGGCTTCTTTAGCCTTTGTTATTGTAGTATCCGCTATGCTTTTATCACTTGTGCGTCTTATAAAGACTAAATATATATATAGAAATCCAATAACGTTTAAAATATGGTGGTGGATTCGAAGTTTATTTATACTAGATTTTATTAATCCACTGACCAAAGTGAAAATAATTGGTATTTTATCAGTGTATATCACTGGAAGTATATTAATGACAGTTTTTGGAATGATTACTAACAATAATTATTTGAAAATTATTGTGCTTATTATATTTATTAGCATTCAGGTAACTTTAGGAATATATTTGTTGGTAATTATCAAGGACTTAACTACTCTTATTAAAGCAACTAAGAAAAGAGCTTTAGGGGAGGCGGATTATCCGATTAATGAAGAAAGCTATAAAACGACGTTTAAAAGCTTCGCTAAAGATTTAAATTCATTACAAAATGGACTACAGGTTGCTCTTGATGATGCAATACGTGGGGAAAAACTCAAAACTGAATTAATTACTAATGTTTCCCATGACCTTAAAAACCCCTTAACTTCTATTATTACCTATATTGATTTATTGGAAAAATCTTTAATATTGTATTACAGTGCCTCATTAGAAGAAAAGCAAGAGTTGAAGAGCAATATGAAAGATTATATAAGAATACTTAACAATAAGGGATATAGATTAAAAACATTGATTGAGGATTTAGTTTCTGCAAGTAAAGCTTCAAGTGGAAATCTTGATGTTGAACTAATGAATATTAATATTAGACAATTATTGGTACAGATTATAGTTGATCGTGAAGAGTACTTTGATAGATTGAATCTTGAAGTTATTATTACACCAGAAATTGCTACGCCAGTATGGTCATTAGTTGACCCTAACCATATGTACAGAGTTTTTGAAAATATAATATCAAACATATTAAAGTATACTTTAGTGGGCACTCGAGTATTTATTGATGCATATAAAGTTGATAATGAAGTTATTATTACTTTTAAAAACATATCAAATCACCCGCTTAATGATAAAAATATAGATTTAGCAGGACGATTTGTTAGGGGAGATGAATCAAGAACAACTGAAGGTTCAGGATTAGGCTTATCCATCGTTGAAAGTTTATTAAAGTTACAAAACGGTAATCAAGAGATAATAATTGATGGAGATATGTTTAAAGTGATTATTCACGTACCAAAAGGTGAAGAGACCAATGGGGACGGTTCTTATTGATTTGTCTTAATATTTGTGATATGCCAATCACATGAGGTGGTGGTAAGATGCTTGATGGACAATCATATACATCTAATCATAAAAGCTGAACCAAAGATATTAGCTACTGCAATTTTAAGCGTTTTAACACTAAATACAGTACTACCAAAGAAAAAATAAATTACTTGGCCATGTCTTTCAGGATAGATTCACAAGCGAGAATACAAAATCTTACTAAAAATATAAATCAATAAGAACCGTCCCTATTGTAAATAAGAACCGTCCCTATTGTATTCTTATCCTTTTAAAAGTAGCAATGTGTTTGTTGTCATGATAAATCAATTCAAATCCAGTTTTATCCGCTAATATTTTTAATGTATGTGGTGTGTAAAAAGAGATATGTGTTTCATCTCTCCGATACCACCACTTTTTAAATGATGTATCTTCATTATAGTGAAATAAAGTCATAATCGCTAATATTCCATTTTTCTTTAGGTGTTGTCTAAAAAATATAAAAGCTTCTAAAGGTTCATCCATATGTTCAATTACTTCTGTTGAAACAATAATATTATATTGCTTATTTCTATATACTTTGTCTGTAGCATAATGAAGATCATAATGGTCTGTAGTAAATTGGTAGTCTCTATTGATTACTTGTATAAGTACTGGTTCTGGTCCGCTGCCAAAATCAAGTAGAGTCCCTGTTTGTATAAAGGGTATAATTCCAGTATCAATAAAGTTTTTAAATCTATTAACATATCCTTCGTTTTCAATTGAGTTTTCGTGTGTGTCGTATAAAGCCTTTTCTTCTTCAAAAGGAACTTTTTTATTTTGATCCATGCTGATAAATTGACAACTATCGCATTTGTAATAGTCAATAGAAAATTGTGTGTCATGAATAATTCGTGTATTCTTTTTGCATATTTTACATTTCATAATTATCTCGATTCTTGATAAAAGTTTTTATATTTAATATTAAAGATATAATTAGAGAAACTTAATTTTGATAACTTAACTAAGTATATCTTGAAAAATAATATATCTATCATAGTATATCATAATAAGTTGCATTTAAATTTTCGACTTAATAATACAAAATGGAGATATGCAAATTATTCAACTGAAAAATCTGTTTAAATAGCATAAAAAACAGTTGAATAATTTGTATTATAATAGATATTGTGATATGATAAACCATAGAGTAAGGAGGTTTAGCATGAAACGTAAAATAACAGAAAATATTCATAAATGGAAAAAATTCTATAGTCAGATGCCGTTGATGGTACTTGGTGCAAGGCAAGTTGGAAAAACATATATTATTGATCAATTTTGCCGAGAAAACTATAAGAATTATATATATATTAATTTGGAACGAGATGATCAAATAAGGGACATATTTGAAAGTACAATAAATCCTACACAAATTATAAATATGATTGCAGTTTTAAAGGGAGTACAGTTTGAAGTTGATGAAACAATTATATTTTTTGATGAAATACAAGTTAGTGAAAGAGCAATAAGCTCTTTGAAATATTTTAATGAAGCCAAAGAAAAATATCAAATTGTATGTGCAGGGAGTCTATTAGGAGTTGCACTAAATCGATTCAAACAGTCATTTCCTGTAGGTAAAATCTATAGACAATATATGTATCCTTTTGATTTTGAAGAATATTTATGGGGAATTAATGAAGGGTTGATGTCAGAAGAAATAAGAAAGGCATATCAATTAAACCAAAAATTAATGCAACCAGTACATACAAAAGCTTTAGAACTTTATAAAGAGTATCTTTATATTGGTGGTATGCCAGCTTCAATAAAAGAGTTTGTTCTAAAAGATAAGATGTTAAATCGTTATGATGAAACAATAAAAAAAAGTATTTTGGAAGATTATGTATCTGATATGAGTAAATATACAACATCGTCAGAACAATTAAAGATAAATAAAGTTTTTAAATCATTACCTAAGCAACTAGGTAGAGATTCAACTAAATTTAATTATAAATTAATAGAAGAACAAGGCGGGAAAAGAAAGTTTGAAACGGGTTTAGATTGGTTGAACCAAAGCTTTATGACTCACAAATGTACATTGCTAGAATCTCCTAAAATACCGCTAGTTGCCTATGAGAAAGAAAATTTCTTTAAAATTTATCTAAGTGATGTTGGCCTACTATCACAGTTAGCAGGCATTGGTAAAAAAGATATTTATTCAGATGAAATCAAATTGTTTACAGGAATGCTAACAGAAAATTATGTAGCTAATATGCTAATATCTCATGGAATGAAATTATACTATTGGCATTCAAAATATAATGCGGAGATTGATTTTCTTATTACTATTGATGGACAAATAATTCCAGTTGAAGTAAAGGCTTCAAGTAATACAAAATCAAAATCTTTGAAAGTATATATGGAAAAATATAAACCGCCTTATGCTATTAGAATCTCTGGCAAAAACTTTGGTTTAGTAAATGGGATTAAATCTGTGCCATTATATGCAGCCCATATGATTGAATAATGAATTACATTTAATGTACATAAATATTATAAACTTAAGGAGATATCAATGAATAGAGGCAAATCAATACTTAAGTTATCAAGTTCATTACTATTTATATTGGCAATTCTCATGATGATTCCTATGTTAGTTGCTTGGATATATAAGGAGCCTATTATTATATATAAGTCATTTGTTTATGGAGTGCTTTTATCCTTGACTCTTGGAATCATTTTCAGATTGATTACATATAAACACAAGGCAGTTATTGATCTTACTACATCTATGATTGTCTGTACATTTTCATGGGTATTAATATCAGTTATTGGTGCGATACCTTTTATGGTTGGTCTTAATAAATCATTTATAGATGCTTTGTTTGAATCTGTTTCAGGATTTTCAACAACGGGAATAACAGTCTTTCAGGGCCTTGATGAGATGAGTTATGCCATAATATTTTGGAGGAGCTTTATTCAATGGTTAGGTGGTTTGGGAATATTAACATTTTTCCTTTTTGTCACAGCTAATTCAGAAGGTGACTTATGGAATCTGTTTAGAGCTGAGGGTCACAAGATTGGATCCTCTAGACCTGTACCGAATGTTTATCGAACCATTAAATATTTTTGGGGAATTTATGGAGCTTACACATTTATTGAAATGTTAATATTATGGGGACTTGGTCTTAATATATTTGAGGCTTTGATTCATAGTATTACCACCTTGTCCACTGGAGGATTTTCAAACCATGATGCATCCATCGCATATTATCAAATAGCAGGATATGAAAATTATAAATTAATTGAATATACCATACTATTTTTTATGTTTCTTGGCGGAATTAATTTTTTAATACATTTCAAAATGATTATTGAAGATAAATTAGCATTATTTAGAGATGCAGAGGCAAGAGCATATATCAAAATAATACTTGGTTCATTAATAATTACATTGGTAAGCATTATGTTAATGAGAGGGTTATCAGGAAGTGAACTAGAAGAAAGTATTCGTAAAACTCTATTTCAAATAGTTTCCGTTATTACAACAACAGGATTTGGAACTGAGGATATAGGTAGTGAATTTTTTCCAGCAGTAACAAAACAGATATTTATTATGTTAATGATTATTGGTGGCTGTGTTGGTTCAACTTCAGGTGGTATTAAAGTTTTAAGAGTACTTATACTTCAGAAACTCTTAAAAAGAGAAGTGAATAAATTAGCTATGCCAGTTCACGCTATTGTACCTGTAACTGTAGATAAAATACCAATAAAGAATGAAGAACTGCTTAGGATTAGTAGTATTGTATTTGGATGGTTTATGTTAATTATAATTGGTGCAGGAATTACAGCGATGTTTTCTGACCTTGGCCCATTTCAAGCCTTTTCAGGAATGGCATCTGCAGTAGGTAATATAGGTCCATTTTACTTTAGTGTTGCTAAAATGGCATCATTATCTTGGGTGATTAAGCTTACATTTATTGTAGGTATGTTGGCAGGAAGATTAGAATTGTTACCGATTTATATTTTGATATCAAAAAAAGTATGGAAATAGGAGGAATATATGTTTATATTAATTGCAGGTGGTGGAATTGTCGGTAGAGGTATTACAAAAACATTATCAAAGCATCACGATGTGGTTGTTGTCGAACCAAATTATGATAACTGTGAAAAAATATCCGCTAAATATGGAGCGGTTGCAATTCAGGGTGATGCAACAAAATTAAATGTGCTTAAAGATGCAGGTATTGAAAAATGTGACTATGCAATTGGAGTTGTAGGGGAAGATTCTAAGAATTTACTGTTCTCCTTATTATGTAAAAACTTTGGAGTTAAGAATATATTCGTTCGTATGATAGATCCTGAATATAGAGAGGCATATGAATTAGCTGGAGCAACAAATATTGGTCATTCAGTACAAATGATGGTTAATAAATTTGTTTTAGATATTGAAAATCCTGAAATAAGAAGAGTTGCTTCTCTTAGTAATGGTAAAGCGGAAATATGTATTATAACGCTTAATAATAAAGCTAAGTGTACAGGTAAGAAGATTATGGATATTGCTAAGACAAAAGGATTTCCATCTGATATAGTTATTGCAGGATTATTTGATTTAGAAAAAGATGAATTTATAGTACCAAATGGGAACACTGTTATTAGAGATGGTAATCAAATCTTCATTGTAGGAGCACGTGAAGCAATTAGAAAAACGTATCAGTTTTTCTTAAAGTAAATTTAATTATGGTTAAGGAGTTTAAACTAAGTTTTTCTAATTCTATCATCTTAACCAATTATTTAACAAGCAAATTTTAGGGGGCATGATTTTGGAATATAATAATAGAAAACAAGTTGATATGATAATTAAGAATAAATTTATTAAAAGCTTTAATAATAATAGTACATTGATCTTTAAAGAGGCGTTAATTAATATTAATAAATTAAATGAAGAAGGCATGATTGTAAAGCTTTTTAATGAAGATAATCATTTCGTTGGCAAAGGGTTTTATGGTAAACAAAATAAAGGATATGGCTGGATTGTCTCAAGAGATGAAGAGGCAATTATAGATTCGGAGTTTTTCTATCAAAAAATCAAAGCAGCAGTAGAAAAACGTGAAGCATATTATAAAGATGAAACTACAACGGCATTTCGTATATTTAATGGTGAGGGTGATGGCTTTGGAGGTTTCACTATTGACTATTTTGATGGATTCTATATGATAACTTGGTATAGTGTAGGAATATTTTCTTTTAAAGAAGATATATTAACCGGACTTAAAAAGGCAGTTAAGTGTACAGGCATATATGAAAAAAAACGCTTTGATGAACAAGGAAAATATGTAAAAGCCAATGATTTTATTTCTGGAGAAGAAGCAAGCAAACCGCTAATTATAAAGGAGAATGGCGCTAACTTTGCTGTTTATTTAAATGATGGACCTATGGTTGGGGTTTTCCTTGATCAACGAGATGTGAGAAAAACTATTCGAGATTATTATGTAAAAGATAAGACGGTGCTAAATACATTTTCTTATACAGGAGCTTTTTCGGTTTTTGCAGTTCTAGGAGGAGCAACTAAAACTACTAGTGTAGATTTAGCCAATCGGAGTCGTTTGAAAACAAGAGAGCAATTTGAAATAAATAGTATTAACCCTGACGAGCAAAACATAATTGTAGATGATGTATTCAACTACTTTAAATATGCGAGAAGAAAAGAATTAACCTTTGACCTTGTTATCTTAGATCCACCTAGTTTTGCTAGATCTAAGAAAAGAACCTTTAGCGCCACAAAGGACTATGTAGATTTATTGATAGATGGCATTAGCATTACAAAGGATAATGGAATTATTGTAGCATCAACTAACAATAGTAACATTGATATGAAAAAGTTTAAGCAATTTATTGATAGAGCATTCAAAGATTTAAAGATACCTTATAAGATTCGAGAAACATTTTCTCTTCCAGATGACTTTAATGTTTCTAAAGACTTCCCCAATGGAGATTATTTGAAAGTTATTTTTGTTCAAAAATTGACTAGAAGAAGTAACTAAGTGATTGTATAGCAGATGTTAATTCGACATAAAACTGTTGGATTTAACATCTTTTTTTTAATTAATTCTTAAGAAAACACAAGAACATACATGATATAATGAATAGAGAAAAAAGACATATAAGGAGACATGGATGAAAAAACAATTGAGTATTATATTTATGATAAGTTTTTTGTTAATAGTGATTGCACTAACGGGATGTAGTTCTGATGTAAGTCAACTTGATATTGACTTAATACTAGGATATGAAGGAGCAGTCAAAGTATCAGAAGGTAATCCTTTAACAGCTTCAATAACTAACAATGGAGAAGCATTAACAGCAGAACTGCAAATAATTATTGATATGAATGAAGGAGAATCGATTATTTATGCTAAGGAATTTCAGATTCCTGCAAATGGAGAAAAAGATATTAGTATGGTGATTCCGATTTATACAATACAAAGCAGCTTTGATGTACAAATTGTTGCTAAAGGAAAAACCTTGTATAATGAAGAAATAAAAGCTGATAGATTCATAGCGCCTACGCAACCAGTTATTGGAGTGGTTACAGATAAACCAGATCAATATAAGTTTTTAAAATCAGCAGAATATAATCAATATTATGGTGAGAACATGATGGTTGATTCTTATCAATATTCAATGAGTTCATCTAAACCATATGGTATGATCGATGAAGATAAGAAAGAACAGCTTGATCCAGTGGTGTTTTTCTTTGAAAGCATGGATGAACTTAACAAGTTAGAGAATTTGGAATTTTTTAACTATATTTATTTTGGTGATCATAGTAACTTGAAAATAGGGAATCAATTAGAAGAAAAGTTATTACAATGGACCAATAAAGGCGGAACGATTATTTTTGAAACTGGAGATGATTATAAAAGAATGTATTCTTTTGTTCCCGTATCAATTACAAACTTTACGGTTAAAGAATTGGTAAACATTAATAAAGAAACACTGTTTAATATGTATGAACTAAATGATTCTGTAAATGTTGCAATTGGAAATCCGGTTGAGGAATTAAATACAAGTTTTTATGAAGAAGATGGCATACAATTAGCAATGTATACACAACATGGTAGTGGTCAGATTATAAACTTACTAATAGATTTAACTCAAACATCTTTAAGTGATCAACCTTTTAAAAGCAAACTTATAGATGAGTTTTTAAATTATAGCATGAACGAATCAAAATCATTAATTCAAGATACCACCTATTACTCTTACGGACAATACACTGATATGCTCCGTTATATTCCTATTGAGAACAATCCACCGTATCTAATAATGGCTTTAACTTTTGGAATATATATATTATTAGTTGGACCGATTTTCTATATTATTTTTAAGAAAAAAGATCGTAGAGATTTGATATGGATTGCAATTCCAATCGCATCAGTTGCATGCTTGATTATATTATATATATTTGGATTTGGAACAAGATATAACAATCCGATTATCAACTCAATATCTGAGATTAAGTATGAAGACGGTAATGAGTACTTGGATATTTATACAGAACTTTCAGTATTTAATAATGAAAGTGGCAATCTTAAGATAGATTGGAGTAAAAGTGAGTCATTAGAAACTATTAGTGATTATTATGGATTTTATGGTGAACAGCGTAAAACTATAAAGGGAAAAATAACATCATCAAATCGTGAGATTTATGAAGTGTATGATACGCCGTTGTGGTCAAAGGTTGATTTTAAAACATCTAAAACTATACCAGTTGAGATAGGAGTAGAAGAGGAATTTATTACTATTGAAATTGATAATGATGTTATAGATATGACTATATTTAATAAAACTCCATTTGATCTTGAAACAGCTTATATTAATTGGGGAAATGCATATATGTTTGTTGGAGATATAGCATCGATGGAAAAACTAGAAGTAAGGTTTAAAATGACTGAATTGTATCAAGATGTATATTCGATGAGTCAAGATATAAGAGATAAATATGATCTTTATAATTATAATATGCGAACAATAAACCCTATGCAATCTAATCTAGAACTGTATGAAAGAACTGAAAATAATTATTACAATGGTTTAGTATATACAGGTAATGATGCTAGAATGATTACACTTAAAGGCGTTAATCACTCACCTATTGGTTATGATATTAATGTAAACGATGGTGAACCTGATATATTTAATAAAAACATTTTTGAAATGACTACAGATGTTGATTTTAAAGAAGGTGCAGAATTAGCGTTGCCGGAAGGTTTTGTAATGCCACGCTTTGAAGTTGGAACTAATGAAGGACAATTATATCAACGTGAAATAGAAAACCGCGGATTTGAAGAACAATCACTCTTTGTATATCAAGAGAACTTGATTTATGCTAACTTTGAATTACCTAATTATATAGATATAGATTTATTAGAATTAAAAGTTTACCCCATATATTTGGAACAAGAGTATTATGAACGTAATGACTTTGGGACTATTAATCCGATAGATAACGTAATCTATGAAATTTATAATGCAATTACAAATAGCTACGAAATAATCGATGAATTAGATAAGTTTTTTGAAGTAGATATTTCATCTTATGTTGTAGATAACAAATTGATTATTAGATATTTGATTAATAGTAATACGCAAGATTTTGAAATGAACGGAAAAGCTCTTCAAATACCTGAAATAAGAATTATAGGGAGGGCTAATTAATGTTAAAAGTAGATGGATTATATAAAAACTACGGAAGCTTTAGAGCTGTTAGCGATTTAAGTTTTCATGTTGAAAAAGGCGAAGTTTTTGGATTTGTAGGATCAAATGGTGCAGGTAAATCAACAACAATAAGAATTGCAGCAGGACTTTTAAAGGCAACTAGAGGTACTATATATGTTAATGGCTTTGATGTCTCTAAAGAACCTTCTAAAGCAAAGAGGTTTATCGGTTATGTTCCAGATTTTTTTGGAGTTTATGAAGATTTAAAGACTACAGAATATATGAATTTTTACTGTGGAGTTCATAAAGTACCTGTAGCACAAAGAAGAGAAGTAATCGATAATCTATTAGAACTTGTTAACTTATCTGACAAAAAAGATTTTTATGTTGATGCGTTATCAAGGGGAATGAAACAGAGGCTGTGCCTTGCAAGAGCACTGATTCATAATCCTGAAATCTTGATTATGGATGAACCGGCATCAGGTCTTGACCCAAGAGCAAGAGTTGAATTTAGAGACATAGTTAAAACACTTCAAAATATGGGAAAAACTATTATCATAAGCTCACATATACTTTTAGAATTAGCTGAAATGTGTACAACGATAGGAATTATTGAAAAAGGAGTTTTGGTAACAAAAGGCACAGTTAGTGAAATACAAAAGCAATTGTCTCATTTATCAAGACTCAAACTTAAGGTTATTGGTGATATGGAAATAGTTATTAATATGCTAAAAGAAAAACCAAAAGTTTCTGATATTACAAAAGGACATGGTTATATAGAATGTTCCTTTGATGGAAATGATTTAGAAAAAGCTGAGCTATTGAAAGAACTTGTTAATAGAGAAGTGGAAGTATTTCATTTTGAAGAAACAGCAGGAAATCTTGAATCAATCTTTATGCATTTAACAAAGGAGGATGAGAAGAATGATGATTAATCCGATTTTAGAGAGAGAACTTAAAACTAGAATGCGGACATGGAAAACACCAATTCTCATTCTTGTATATCTTACAATGCTAGGTTTTGTTGTTGCCATAGCATTTTTAGCAGAATTTACTAACTATTCATATGGAATTAGTGGATTTGATCCGACAGTCGTTACTGGGATTTATATAGCTATCAGTATGTTTCAATTAGGTTTATTATTATTTATTATTCCAGTTTTTACAGCTACATCAATTACTGGAGAGCGAGAACGACAAACCTTTGATTTGTTATTATGTACTGATATTTCACCTTGGAGTATTATACTTGGTAAGATGAGTGCGGCACTATCTTTTGTGTTTTTGCTGATTGTTGCAGCGCTTCCATTTACAGGTGTGATACTATTGTTTGGCGGAGTCACACTATTTGATATGTTTAAAGTTATGCTGTTTTATATGGCGACAGCTATTATGATTAGTTCTATTGGAATGTTTTGTACAACACATTTTAAGAAAAATATTTCATCAATAATTGTTAGTTATGTTATCTATGGTGCAAGCTTAGCAATACCTGCTATACTAATAGCTGTAGCGGCTATTATTTCAGAAATGAGTTATAGTAGTGGTGGTTCAGCCATACAGCAATTTATGGAAAACTACGCATATGAAATAATGCTATTTACTTTTGGATCAAATCCTTTTTATGGAGCAACAGATTTACTTGTATCAGGATCCTTTGTAGATAATATTTTTAATATAATGGGTAATGGGAGCACAGGAGGAACATCTATTCTTGGAAAAATTACCCCATGGATGGCAAATGTAATCTATTATGCTATTATTTCGACGATTGCATTATTATTATCACGAAGAAAATTAACAAAATTGAAATAAAACTCGTTTAGTAGTAAATAAAAGAAGGATAATAATGAAAAAAGAGATTTTAAAGGCAATAAGACCGATTAGAAGAAAACTTTATATAGAAAGTTGTCTAAATACATTGTTTGTATTTACCTTGATAGCAGGAATTGTAGTATTTTGTATCTCGGTATATGCTCATTTTTGGATATTGACGTTTGCTCTTAATTATATGCAAGTTACATTTTTGATTATTATAGGAATGGGATTTTCAATTGGTTTATTAAAATATCCAAGGCGTAAATACGTGATAAAAGTCACAGATAATTTAGGTGCTAAGGAACGCCTTCAAACTAGTTTTGAATCGTTAACAGATACTAGTACTTCGGCAGAACTTCAACGAGAAGAAACTTTAAGATTTTTGCTAAATTACAAATTCACTAAAAGATATAAGATACACTTAAAGTATGGTTATGTTATTGCTTCGTTAGCATTAATTGTTTTGACCGTAGCTTTATATAATGTCAATTCAGATGCTAAAGAATCTGCAATTAATCAGGAAAATCTTAAGGAACGCCTTATTGAAGAAAAAGAAGAATTCATTAAGGATAAAGACGAACTATTAGATGAATATAGTATTTCAGACGAGGAGAAGGAAAAGCTTGAAGAAACGCTTAAACCTTTACTTGAAAAACTTGAAGAGGCAAAAAGCGAAGAAGAAGCGCTTAAACAATTATCAATTACTAAAGATGAACTGAAAAAGTCATTAGAACAACTAACCGAGATAGAAACAGAAAGTCAATTAGCACAGGATCTTATTAATGAAATAAATGAAATGGCTAATAACATATCTAGTAGTGAAAGTATTTCTGACCTTGCTTTTAATTCTTCATCAAGTAATCAGGCTACATCTAATAATGA